>CAZWDE010000178.1:0-6849 GCA_964632555.1 uncultured Limibaculum sp. | reverse complement strand
AATGGACGCAGTTGCGCAGGATCCGGTTGGAATGCGCGGTGGCCGGGTCCGAGAGCTGCTCGGGGCTGAAGCGGGTCTGCATGGGCCCTCCTGTCGTCTCTCCGGGGCGTCGCCGCTCAGACCGCCTGCACGGGCGTCGGCGGCGTCTGCGGCATCAGCGGGTGGTAGAGGTCCTCGAGCCCCGCATCGTCGAAGATCAGCCAGACGGGCGCCAGCACCCCCTCGTTGCCGAGCGCCCGGCGCAGCGCGTCGAGGCTTCCCCGCAGATCGAGCAGCGCAAGGTCGATATAGACGTGCTCGAGGCCCGATGCACGCCCGATCACCCCGCCGAGCTTCGGTCCCATCAGCGCATCCTCGATCCGCGCACCGAGCGTCGCGATGTCGGCCACTTCGGCGAAGGGGCTCGCGTTGGTGCGCCGGATCTTGAGCCCGCAGAAGATCTCCTTGAAGCGCGAGAAGCGCGCCCCGCCGATCCGCACCCCGGCGAGCCGCGCCGCGGTGAGCGCGCTGTGCCGGCTCTGGTAGAAGAGCGCGTCGCGGCGGCGCTCGCGGTCGCCCTGCCCCGGGCGGAGGCGGAAGGAGACGGTGTCCTCGACGCGCATCGGCCGGTCCGAGAAGCGCCCGGCGGGCCGCTCGGCCTCGAAGGCCTCGATCAGATCGGTCGCGCGCTCGCGGAACTCGGTCAGCCAGCGGTCGTTGCGCGGGCGCTCGCGGCGGAAGGAGAGGCTCGTGAGCGAGACGATCGGCCAGCGCCGGGCGTAGGTGGTGCCGAGCCAGTCCTGGTCGGCGCGCTCGCCGAGCAGCACCGAGAAGATCACCCCGCCCTGGTCGGCGAGGAACTCGCGGTCGCCGAAGCCCTGCGCCACGAGGTCGACGAGCCGGTGCGCGCCGCGCCGCGGGATCAGCCGCTCGACCGCCAGCGCCTCGCTGCGGCTGCGCCCGAGGATCGCGCGCACGGCGTCGGGCACGCGGGCCACCGCCCAGCGGGCGTCGCGCACCTCCCAGCCGGGCAGCTGCGGCGCGCGGGCGACGGCGGCGCGCGCGAGCGGCCGGCGCGAGTGGTAGAGCTCGGGCGTGATCACGAGGGCGAGCTTGCCCTCGGCGCCGAACTCGAAGTCGCAGACGAGGCGGTCGGCGAGCGGCCCGAGCGCCGCGCGGACCTCGGCGTCGGGGTCGATGCCCCGCGCGAGGCCGCGGAAATAGCGCTCGATGCGGGGCGCGATCTCGGCGAAGCGGAGCCAGAAGTCGTCGATCAGGACGAAGTCCTCCGACGGCAACCGCTCGGCCCAGAAGTCGTAGGCGTCGGCCATCAGGCGACCATGCGGCCCGGATTGAGGATCCCGGCCGGATCGAAGCGCGCGCGGAGACCTGCCGAGAGGCGGGCGACCGCGGCGGGCTCGGGCTCGAAGACCGGCACCGCGGCACGGACCGCGTCGGGCGCGCGCACGAGCGTCGCGTGGCCGCCGCGGCGGGCCGTCTCGGTGCGGATCGCCGCCGCCCCGGCGTCCCCGCCGCCGTCCTCGACGCGGAGCCAGAGCAGCCCGCCGCCCCAGTCGAAGAAGGCCGTCGCGCGGTGGACCTGCCGGATCGCGGCGAGCACGGCCGGCGCGTCGGAGGGCTTGAGCGAGACCCGCCACACCGGCGCGTCGCCGTCGGCCAGCGGCTCGGCGTCGCGCACCGCGCGCCAGAGCCGGTCGGCCGCGGCGCGGTCGAGCTCGCGCGCCACGCCGAAGGCCGCCAGCCGGCCGGCGATGCGCCGGGCCCGGTAGGCGGCCTGCTCGGCCATCCCCTCGGTCCGGATCAGCGTCAGCGCCGTCCCCTCGGGGGCCGCATCCGCGGGCAGGTGCGCCGCGCCGGTCACGCCGAAGGGCGAGCCGAGCGCGGCGGCGAGCGCGGCGACCGCGCGCGGCTCGTCGAGCCCGTCGAGCGCGAGGGTGACGGTCGCCTCGGGCACCGCCTCGAGCTTGAACGTCACCTCGGTGAGGACGCCGAGCGTGCCGTGGCTGCCGCAGAGAAGCTTCACGAGGTCGTAGCCGGTCACGTTCTTCATCACGCGCCCGCCGCTCTTGACCGCCTTGCCCTCGCCGGTGACGAAGCGCACGCCGAGCAGCAGGTCGCGGCAGGCGCCGGCCTGGATCCGCCGCGGCCCCGAGGCGGCGCAGGCCACGACCCCCCCGATGGTCGGCGCGCCGGCGGTGCGAAGCAGCGCGCGGTGGTCGATCGGCTCGAAGGCGAGCCGCTGGTTCTCGGCCGCCAGCGCCGCCTCGATCTCGGCGAGCGGGGTCCCCGCGCGCGCGACGAGCGTCAGCCCTGCCGGCTCGTAGCGGGCGATCCCGCTCAGCCCGGCGGTCGAGAGCGTGTCGGCCGCCTGCACCGGCCGCCCGAGCCCGGCGCGGCTCCGCCCGCCGGCGATCTCGAGCGGCCGGCGCGCCGCCGCCGCCGCGGCGACCGCTTCGGCCACCTCCGCCTCGGTCGCCGGCGCGAGCACCGCGCTCAGCCCGCGCGGCGCGAGGCCGAGGCCTCGAGCGGGAACACCTTCGCGGGGTTCATCAGCCAGCCGGGGTCGAAGACGTCCTTCACGCGCATCTGCATCTCGAGATCGTCCGCGGTGAACTGGTGGCCCATCAGGTCGCGCTTCTCGATGCCGACGCCGTGCTCGCCGGTCAGGCAGCCGCCGACATCGACGCAGATCCGCAGCAGCTCGGCGCCGAGCGCCTCGGCGCGCTCGAGATCGCCCTCGGCATTCGCGTCGAAGATGATCAGCGGGTGCATGTTGCCGTCGCCCGCGTGGAACACGTTGGCGACCTCGAGCCCGTGGCGCTCGGCGGCCTCGGCCGTCAGCTTGAGCGCGCGCGGGAGTTCGGCGACCGGCACCGTGCCGTCGAGGCAGATATAGTCGCCGACGAGCCCGACCGCGCCGAAGGCCGACTTGCGCCCGAGCCAGATCGCGGCCGACTCCTCGGCCGAGCGGCTCTCGCGAAACACCTGCGGCGCGTGCGCCTCGGCGATCGCGCGGATGCGGCCGAGCTGCGCGGCGATCTCGTCCTCCGAGCCCTCGACCTCGACGATCAGCAGGGCCTCGACGTCGAGCGGGTATCCCGCGCCCGAATGCGCCTCGGTGAACTCGATCGCGCGCTTGTCCATGTATTCGATCGCGACCGGCAGCACGCCCGACTTGATGATGTCGGCCACGCAGGCGCCGGCGGTCTCGGGCGCGTCGAAGCCCATCAGCACGGGCCGCGCGCCTTCGGGCTCGGCGAGGATGCGCAGCCACGCCTCGGTGACGATGCCAAGCTGGCCCTCGGAGCCGCAGACGAGCCCGAGCAGGTCGTAGCCCGCCGCGTCGAGATGCGCGCCGCCGATCGTCACGATCTCGCCCTCGGGCGTCACCAGCCGCACGCCCATGAGATTGTTGGTCGTCACCCCGTATTTCAGGCAGTGCGCCCCGCCCGAGTTCATCGCGATGTTGCCGGCGATCGCGCAGGCGAGCTGCGAGGACGGGTCGGGCGCGTAGAAGAAGCCCTGGTCCCGGACCGCGCCGGTGACCGCGAGATTGGTGATCCCGGTCTCCACATGCACCACGCGGTTGGCATAGTCGGCCTCGATCACGCGCGTCAGGCGCGACACGCCGATCACCACCGCGTCGGCCGTGGGCAGAGCGCCGCCGGCGAGCGAGGTGCCGGAGCCGCGCGGCACGATCGGCACGCGGTGCTCGCGGCAGAGGCGGACGACGGCGGCGACCTCCTCGGTGGTGCGCGGCAGCACGACCGCGAGCGGCGGACAGGCATAGGCGGTCAGCCCGTCGCATTCGTAGGCGCGGACCTCTTCGGGCGCGTCGATCACCGCGTCGGCGTCGAGGAGGCGCCGGAGGCCGGCGATCACCCTGTCGCGGCTCGAGAGGACGCGCGCGTCCGGCGTCGGCATGTCCATGGCGGTCTCCCTGTCTTGGCGTGTTCGCCCGATGCGCAGACCATAGTGCATCCGGGGCCGGTGTCGCGAGGGGCACCGTCGCGCCTGCGGCCCGGAACCGCGCTCAGACCGGCACGCCGCGCGATGCGGCCCAGGCGCGCAGGCGCGGCCGCGCGCTGGTCTCGCCCGCCTCCTCGGCCGCGCGGATCGCCGCGAAGGCCTCGCCGAGATCGGTGGCGAGGAGCGCGCGCTTCACCGGCCCGATCGAGGCCGGCCGCATCGAGAGCTCGCGGAAGCCGATGGCCGCGAGCGCGATCGCCTCGATCGGCCGCCCCGCGCCCTCGCCGCAGAAGGAGAGCCGGGTGCCGACCGCCGCGCAGCGCGCGATCACCTGCCCGAGCAGGCGGAGGAACGAGAGGTTGAGCGGGTCGTAACGCTTGCGCACCCGCTCGTTCTCCCGGTCGGCGGCGAAGAAGAACTGCATCAGGTCGTTGCCGCCGACGCTCACGAAGTCCGCCTCGGCGTAAAGCCGCTCGGGCCCGAAGGCGAGCGACGGCGTCTCCAGCATGAGGCCGATGCTCAGCGGATCGGGCGCGGGGTGGCCGAAGCGGGCGAGGCGCTCGACCTCGCGGAGGACGAGCCCGCGCGCGGCGAAGAACTCCTCGGCCTCGGCGACCATGGGGAACATGATCGCGAGCGGCCGGCCGCTGGCGCCGCGGATCAGCGACTGGAGCTGCATCCGGAAGAGGAGGGGCCGGTCGAGCCCGACGCGGATCGCCCGCCAGCCGAGGGCGGGATTGGGCTCCTCCTCGCGGCGCATGAAGGGAAGGATCTTGTCCGAACCGATGTCGAGCGTGCGGAACACGACCTCACGGCCCCTGGCCGAGTCGAGCACGCGGGCGTAGAGCCGGGCCTGCGCGTCCCGCCCGGGCAGCGTGCCGCGGATCATGAACTGGAGCTCGGTGCGGAAGAGGCCGACGCCCTCGGCGCCCGACACCTCGAGGGAGGGGAGATCGGCGAGGAGCCCCGCGTTCATCTTGAGCGCGACCCTCTGCCCGTCGAGCGTGGTCGCCGGCCGGTCGCGCAGCCCGCGATAGACCGCGCGCGCCTGCTCGCCGAGCAAGAGCTTCTCGCGGAACGCCTCGAGCACCGTCGCCTCGGGCCGGAGATGCACGCGGCCCCCGTCGCCGTCGACCACGATGCGGTCGCCCGGATTGGCGTCGCGGGTGATGCGGTGCGCCTGCACCACGAGGGGGATGTTGAGGGCGCGGGCGACGATCGCGGCGTGGGACGAGAGCGCCCCCTCCTCGAGCACGAGGCCCCGGATGCGGCCGGCATGGTCGAGCACCTCGGCCGGGCCGATGTTGCGCGCGACGAGGACGGCGTCCTCGGGCAGCGCATCGGCCTCCTCGCCGCCCGTCAGATAGCGCAGGAGCCGGTTGGCGAGATCGTCGAGATCGTGCAGCCGCTCGCGCAGATAGGGCTCGGTCACCCGCTCCATGCGCGCGCGCGCCGCCGACTGCACCTTCTCGACCGCCACCTCCGCCGCGAGCCCCGAATCGATCGCCTGGTTGAGCCGCCGCGCCCAGCCCTTGTCGCGGGCGAAGCGGCGATAGGCCTCGAGGATGTCGCGGTGCTCGCCGTGGCCGTCGAGCGCGTCGCCCTCGATCAGCCGGTCGAGATCGTCGCGCAGCGCCTCCATCGCCGACTCGAGCCGCGCGCGCTCGGTCGCGACGTCCTCGGCGATCGGGTTGAAGACCACGAGCCGCGGCTCGTGCAGGTGCACCACGCCCTCGGCGAGCCCCTCGGCCGCGCCGGCCCCCTCGATCAGCACCGGCCCGGTGCGCCGGCCGCGCGCGGCGAGGATGCCGTCCGAGCCGAGGAAGGCGCCGGCCTCGGCCATCTCGGCGATCACCATCGCGACGATCTCGAGCGCCTCGATATCCTCCTGCTCGTAGCGCCGGGCCGTCTCGTTCTGCACGACGAGCACGCCCATCACCTCGCCGAGGCGCTGGATCGGCACCCCGACGAACGAGCGGTAGATCTCCTCGCCGGTCTCGGGCAGGTAGCGGAAGCCGGGCGCGTTCTGCGCGTCGTCGGTCGCGAAGGGCTCGGCCGCCTCGGCGATGCGCCCGACAAGGCCCTGCCCGATCCGCAGCCGCGCGGTGTGCACGGCATCGGGCTTCAGCCCCTCGGTGGCGCAGAGCTCGAGCGTCCGCTCGTCGCGCTTCAGGTAGATGGAGCAGACCTCGGCCACCATGTTGGCGGCGACGAGGCGCACCACGCGGTCGAGCCGCTGCTGGCCGTCGCCGGGGCCGGCCATCGCCGCCCGCATCCCCCTCAGGAGCGCCCGCGATCCGCTCACGTCGGTGGGCATCGTCCCCTCCCCGCGTCCGGCGGCCACCGGCCGCGACCCGGCCCCGCCACGCCCCGCCGGTCAGCCGGCGCGCTCGAGCCCGAACGCATCGTGCAGCGCGCGCACGGCGAGCTCCATATACCAGCGGTCTATCAACACGCTGACCTTGATCTCCGAGGTCGAGATCACCTTGATGTTGATCCCCTCCTCGGCCAGCGCCGCGAACATGGTCTGCGCGACGCCGGCGTGGCTGCGCATCCCGATGCCGACGACCGAGACCTTGCACACCTCGTCGTCGACGATCAGGCTCTCGTAGCCGATCGCCTCGCGCGCGCCCTCGAGCGCCGCCCGCGCCCGGTCGACCTCCGGGAGCGCCACCGAGAACGTCATGTCGGTCGTGCCGTCGTAGTTGTCGGTGAGGTCGGTGCCGATGTTCTGCACGATCATGTCGACGTTGACGCCCTGCGCGGCCAGCGGCCCGAAGATCTTCGCCGCCACCCCCGGCTTGTCCTGCACCTTCACGAGCGTCAGCTTGGCCTCGTCGCGCGAGAAGGCGACGCCCGACACCACGTTCTGCTCCATGA
>CAZWDE010000177.1:0-6896 GCA_964632555.1 uncultured Limibaculum sp. | reverse complement strand
CCAGGCGCCGAGCGTCGGGCTCTCCCAGTCGTCCTCGACGAAGCGGATGTCGTGGAGGCGCTGGTCGAGGCCGATCGCCGCGAGCGAGCCGAGATAGAGCTCCTGCAGGTCGGGCGGGCTCGGCTTGATGAGCACCTGGTACTGGTAATAGTGCTGCAGGCGGTTCGGGTTCTCGCCGTAGCGCCCGTCGGTCGGCCGCCGCGAGGGCTGGACATAGGCCGCCGCCCAGGGCCGGGGCCCGAGCGCCCGCAGCGTGGTGGCGGGGTGAAACGTGCCCGCGCCCACCTCCATGTCGTAGGGCTGCAGCACCGCGCAGCCCTGCGCCCCCCAATAGCTCGAGAGCCGGAGCAACACCTCCTGGAACGACCGCGGCTTTTCCGCCTCCATCAGCGCCTCCCTGCAGCGCGCTCTCGATAGGCGCCGCCCCCGCGCCGGTCAATCGCCGGGGCGGACCGTGCCGATCGTCACACCGCGCCGGCGGGGTCTGTGGCATCCTCGGGCCGAAGCCGATATCCGATGTGAGGTGTTCCATGCGACCGACCCCAGTCCTGCCGCTCGTCGCCGCCGTCGCCCTTCTCGCCGGCCCTGCGCCCGCCCAGGTCGCGCTGCCCGGCTGGTTCATCGCCGAGGATGTCTGCGAGGCCTACCAGTCGAAGAACCGCCGGACCAATCCGGGCGATGTCCGGACCGAGATCGACCGCGCCTACGACATGATCGGCATCAACAAGGAGGGCGGCGACTACTACCAGATGCGGATCGACGGCGCGCCCGTGACCCGCGACCGCTGGGTGCACATCTCCTGCGGCGTGCACGTGGTGCGGGCCGAGACCGGCATGCCCCCGCCGCCGCCGCCGCAGGCGGGCGAATCGACCGAGCACCTGCTCGCGCTCAGCTGGCAGCCCGCCTTCTGCGAGACCCGGCCCAACAAGCCCGAATGCGAGCTCCTCAACGCCGGCGAGCTCCCCGCCTTCGAGGGGCAGCTGGCGATCCACGGCCTCTGGCCGCAGCCGAACGGCACCTTCTATTGCGGCGTGCCGGGCGAGCAGGTGCGGCTCGACAAGGACGGCGACTGGCGCGCCCTGCCCGCGCCCGAGCTCGACGCCGACACGCGCGGCCGGCTCGACGCCCTCATGCCGGGCACGCTCAGCGCGCTCGACCGCCACGAGTGGATCAAGCACGGCACCTGCCACCGCGGCGCGGGCGGGGCGGACGAGTACTACGACGACACGCTCCAGCTCGTGGAGGCGATCAACGGCTCGGAGGTGGGCGCCTTCCTCGCCGCGCAGGTCGGCGCCGAGATCCGCGTCGCGGACCTGCGCGAGCGCTTCGACGCGGCCTTCGGGCCCTCGGCGGGCGATCGCGTCGAGGTGATCTGCACGAACGACGGGTCGCGGCGCCTCGTCAAGGAGCTTCGCATCCATCTGCGCGGCACGATCGCGCCCGGCGCCTCGGTCTCCGACCTGCTGCTCGCCGCCGACCCGGTGCGGGCGAACTGCACCGAGGGCGTGATCGACCCGGCCGGCCTCCAGTGAGGCCCGCGCCGGGCGCTCCCGCCCCGGGCGCGGCGATCGGCGCGGCCGGCCGGGCCATCACCGCGGCGTCGGCCAGGAGGGCGCCTCCGGACCCTCGGACCGTGTCGCCGCCGATCAGGTTGTGAATTCGGATCCTGTAGGTCCAGGAGGACGTGGCCCTCGGTAGGCGTGCACCGTTGGTCGAAATCCCGCCCGCGAGTTCGACCCACTCTCGCCGTTCCCCAACTCCCGGGGATCTCCCATCAATCACCGCGAGTCAGCATCTTCCATATCCGATAATCATTATTGCACTCTCGCAAGTCATCAAGGCCGGATTGACCCATAGCAGCCCCCAAAACCACCCACCTCATCGCAATGACACCATCAGCTCTCGAATGGACCCCCGGAACCGCGATGAGAGATTGCCCGGTCGGATCTGTGCAGCTCGGCGGGCTCTGCGGCGCGTGGTTGTAGGTTGCGGGGCCGTCGAGGCGGCCGAGGGGACGGGCCCGAGGGTGCGGCCGGTGGTGAGGTCGTCGTCGCGGCACCGGTTCCGGCGGAGCCCGTGCTCGGTGGCGCCACGGCGCTGGCAGCGCAGCTCCCGGCTCAGGACGCCCGTGACGACCGGCGCGCTCTCGGTCGGGCCGAAGGCCGATGGCTCGACGAGATCGACGGCGGCGCGCGCGGGATCCCAGAGCGCGCGGGTCACGGCTCCATCAGAGCGCGGCGCGAGCGGGAGAGGAACTCGCGGCGGTAGAGCATCGAGGCCGTGGCGAGGCTCGCCACCATCAGCGGCACGGGCCCGAGGAACCAGGCAAGCAGCGCCAGCGCGAAGTAGAGCGCGCGCAAGCCCCGGTTGAAGCTCCGCGCCGCCGCGCGGTGGAGCTCCGCGGCGCGCGCGATCGCCGCCTCCATCCCCGCCCCGCCCGGCGGCGGCATCGCCCCCATCAGCACCGCGCAATAGGCGAAGAGCCGGTGCGACCACACGAATTTGAGGAAGGCGTTGACCAGCATCAGCAGGATGAGGAGCAGCTTCGCCTCCCAGACCGGCTGCGTTGCCGCGCTCGCCTCGGCGCCGAGATCGCGCACGAGGCCGAGCAGGCGCTCGGCCTGCCCGATCAGCGCCGCCACGCCGCCGATCGCGATCAGGCAGGTCGAGGCGAAGAACGCCGCCCCCGAGCGCAGCGTCGTCAGGAGCTGGGCGTCCATGATCCGGATCTCGCGGCGCGCGATCTCCTCGATCCAGTCGCGCCGCGCGCGGTCCATCAGCCGGCTGACCGAGGGGCGCGCGTCGGACGACTGCTCGATCAGCAGCGTCATCGCGACGGAAGCCGCGGCGAACACCGCGAGCGCCGCGAGATCGAGCGCGGTGAAGAGCTGGGGCAGCCGGTCGACAAGCGCGGGCAGGGTCTCCATGGGGCGCTGATAGCCCTGCGCGCGCCCGCCCGACAGCGCGAATCGCTCGACAGCGCCCGGCGCGCGCGCGACCCTCGCGGGCGACACCGAGGAGGCCGCCGCATGAGCCACACCACCCACGGCGCGGTCCGGCGCGCGAGCGCGCGGATGCTGATGGCGTGTCTGGCCGCGCTCGCGGCCGCGCCCGCGCCCGGACAGACCCGCGCCGATCCCGAGGCCGCCACCGGCCGCGCCGAACGCCCGCTCGCCCGGGCCGAGCGGCAGATGGTCGTGACCGCCAACCCGCACGCGACCGAGGCGGGGCTCGCCGCGCTCCGCGCCGGGGGCTCGGCGGCCGACGCCGCGGTGGCCGCGCTACTGGTCCTCAACGTCGTCGAGCCGCAGTCCTCCGGCCTCGGCGGCGGCGCCTTCGCGCTGGTGCACGGGCCCGATGGGCTGACGAGCTGGGACGCGCGCGAGACCGCGCCGGCCGCCGCGGGGCCGGATCTCTTCCTCGCGGGCGGCGCGCCGCTCGGCTGGCTCGAGGCCTCCGAGACGGGCCGCGCGGTCGGCGTGCCGGCGCTCGCCGCGCTCCTCGAGACGCTGCATGCCCGGCACGGCCGGCTGCCCTGGGCGGAGCTCGCCGCGCCGGCGATCCGGCTCGCCGCGGACGGCTTCACGGTGAGCCCCCGGCTCGCCGGGCTGACCGAGGCCGCCGCGGAGCGGCTCGCGCGCACCGAGGCGGGCGCGGTGTTCCGGCCGGGCGGGGAGCCGCTGCGCGCGGGCGAGCGGCTTCGCCAGCCCGAACTCGCGGCGACGCTCCGGGCGGTGGCCGAGCGGGGCGCGGCGGCGCTGCGCGACGGGCCGGTCGCCGAGGCGATCCTCGCGGCGGTGGCCCGCGCGCCCGGTCCCGGCGCGATGACGGCGGCCGATCTCGCGGCCTACGAGGTGGTCGAGCGCGCGCCGGTCTGCGTGACCTACCGGGTCGTCTGGCGTGTCTGCGGCATGGGCCCGCCCTCCTCGGGGGCCACCACCGTCGGCCAGATCCTCGGCCTCCTCGACCGTTTCGCGCCCGCCGCGGCGGCGGACGAGGCGCGCGCCTGGCACCTCTTCGCCGAGGCCTCGCGTCTGGCCTATGCCGACCGCGCCGCCTATCTCGGCGATCCCGATGCCGTCGACGTGCCGGTCGCGGGGCTCCTCGATCGGGGCTATCTCGACGCGCGGGCGGCGCTGATCGACCCCGGCCGGGCGGCCGGCGGGGCGGCGGACGCCGGCACGCCCCCCGGCGCGCCGGCGGAATTCGCCCCGGACGGCAACGAGACGAGCCCCGGCACCACGCATGTCTCGATCGCCGACGCGGACGGGCTCGCCATCAGCCTGACCGCCTCGATCGAGACGGCCTTCGGCTCCGGGCGGATGGCGGCCGGGATGCTGCTCAACAACCAGCTCACCGACTTCGCCTTCGCGCCGACGGACGGCGGCCGGCCGGTCGCCAACGCGCCGGGCCCGCGCAAGCGCCCGCGCTCCTCGATGGCACCGACGATCGTCTACCGCGCGGGGCTCGACGGGCCCGTGCTGCTGCTCGGCTCGCCGGGCGGCAGCCGCATCCCGGAATACGTGGCGGGCGCGCTGATCGGGCTGATCGATCTCGGCCTCGACCCGGCCCGGGCGGCCGCGCTCTTCCACGTCTCGCACCGCAATCGCGAGGCGGTGGTGCTCGAGGCGGGCGCCGCGCCCGAGGGGCTCGCCGCGGCGCTCCGGGCGCTCGGCCACCGGGTCGAGGAGGCCGAGATGACGTCGGGCCTTGCGATCGTCCGGATCACCCCGCAGGGGCTCGAGGGCGGCGCCGACCCCCGGCGCGAGGGCGTCGCCGCCGGCGACTGAGCCTCAGGCCGCCAGGCGCTCGGCGATGAAGGCGGCGCGTCGGGCGAGCGCGGCCCGCGCCACCGCGAGGTCGAACTGGTCGTAGCCGTGGACCGCGCCCGGCGCGAGATCGAGCGTGGCCTCGCCCCCCGCCGCCCGCCAGCGCGTCGCCATGAAGAGCGAGTCGTCGATCAGCGGGTCGAGCGTGCCGCACTGGACGAGCGCCGGGGGCAGCCCCGAGAGATCGGCGCGGAGCGGCGAGACCGCGGGATCGGCCGGGTCGCCCGGGCCGAGCAGATTGCCGACGAACCAGCGGATCACCGGCTCGCTCAGCACGAGGAACCGCTCGCCCCAGAGCGCGACCGACGGCGTTCCGGCCAGATCGAACATGCCGTAGGTGAGGGCGGCGCCCGTCACCCGGTCGAGCTCGCCCGCGTCGCGGAGCCGGAGCAGCACCGACGCCGCGAGATGCGCGCCCGCGCTCTCCCCGCCGATCACGAGCGGCCCGGGGTCGCTCGCGAGCGCCCAGCGCGCGGCGACGAGGCAGTCCTCGAGGGGCGCCGGCCAGCGGCTCTCGGGCGCGAGGCGGTAGCGCGGGGCGACCACCCGGCAGCCCGCCGCCGCGGCGATGCGGGCGTTCAGCCCGTCGGCCTGTTCGGGCGCGCCGAAGGTCCAGCCGCCGCCGTGGATCTGCAGATAGGTGCCGCGCGCCGCGCCCGCCGGCTCGGTGACCCGCAGCGCCACCGGCCCGGCCGTGCCTTCGGTCTCCGCCCAGCGCGCGCTGTCCAGCGGCCCGTGGACCGGGAACACCCCCTGCCCCTCGGCGCGCAGCGTGCGCATGGTGGCCACCGGGATGTCGAGCGGGTTCGGCGCCGTCGCGAGCCACGCCTCCAGCCGCTCGGCGAAGCCGCGGGTCTCGGGCAGCGCCGCGGCGGGGTCGAAGGGGGAGAGCGGCGCGCGAGATGGCTGCGACATCGGGGCCTCCTGTCAGCCCCGTCCTGCTGCGACATTCCCGGGCGGCTGGCAAGCGCCGAGCGCCACGCGGGCCGGGCGCGGGAGGGGGCGATGGCGGAACGGATCGCGGTGGTGGGGGCTGGGCCGGCCGGGCTCGCCTGCGCCGGGCGGCTGCACGCGGCGGGGCGGCGCGTGACGGTGATCGAGAAGAGCCGCGGCCTCGGCGGGCGCGCGGCGACGCGCCGGCGCGGCGGGCCGGCCTTCGACCACGGCGCTCCGGTCGTGCCGGCGGAGGGCGACGCGGCCTGGCGCGCCGCGCTCGCGGGCTGGCGCGCGGCGGGGATCGTGGCGGACTGGCCGGCGGCCGGGCGTCTCGTCGCGGTGCCGCGGATGACCGCGCACGCCGAGGCGATGGCCGAGGGCCTCGCGGTCGAGACGGGCGCGCGGGCGTCGGGGCTCCGGCGCGGCGCCGGGGGCTGGCGGATCGCCGTCGAGGAGGGCGGCGAGCGCGGCCCGTTCGACGCGGTCGCGGTCGCGATCCCGGCGCCGCAGGCGGTGGTGCTTCTCGGCGGCCACCCGCTGGCGTCGCCGCTCGCCGACGTGGCGATGGCGCCCGGCTGGACGGCGATGGCGGCGTGGTCGGCGCCCCCGGCGGCGGCCGCGGCGGCGTGGCTCGAGGGGGACGGCGCGCCGCTCGCCCTCGCCGTCGGGAACTCGGCCAAGCCCGGCCGGGATCCGCTCCCCGAGACCTGGGTGCTCCATGCCGGGGCCGAGTGGTCGCGGAGGTCGCTCGAGGCTCCGGCCGAGGCCGTCGGCGCCGAGCTCCTCGCCGCCTTCGCGGCCCGCGGCGGTCGGGCGCTGCCCGCGCCCGACCACCTCGTCGCGCATCGCTGGCGCTATGCCCGCGTCGAGCGGGCGCTCGGCGCGCCCTGCCTCTGGGACGGGGAGGCCCGGCTCGGCCTCTGCGGCGACTGGTGTCTCGGCCCGGACCTGGCCGACGCGTGGTCGAGCGGCCGGGCGCTCGCGGCCCGCCTGCTCGGCTGAGCGGCGCTTGCCATCGCGCCGGGCCCCGTGCCACCTCGGGGTTCGCGGCCCCATGGCGGAATTGGTAGACGCACGGGACTTAAAATCCCGGGCCTTCGGGCGTGCCGGTTCGATCCCGGCTGGGGCTAC
>CAZWDE010000176.1:0-6908 GCA_964632555.1 uncultured Limibaculum sp. | reverse complement strand
GGAAGCGCCGCTCGCCGCGCCGGTCTCCGGCACGCCGGCCGCCGCGCCCGTCCCGGCGGCGCCCGCGCCGGCGCGCGACGGCGATCACTGGGTCTATCTCGGCTCGTTCCGCGACCCCGAGGGCCCCGGGCGGCAATGGCGGGCGGCGCAGGCGCGCGACGGCGCGGCGCTGTCGGGCCTCGCGCCCGACTACGCGACGCGCAACGGGCTCAACACCGTGCGCGTCGGGCCCTTCGCCAAGCCCGACGCGATGGCCCTCTGCGCGCGGCTCGCCACGAGCTGCTTCGTCGGCGAGGGCTGAGACGCCCCGGCCCCGCCGCCCGGATCAGGAGATCAGCACGATGTCCCAGAAGCCGGGCGCGAGCTCGCTCAGCCCGTCGAGCTCGGGGAACGCGTCGCGGTTCTCGTCGGCGGTCGCGAAGGCAAGCAGGAGATCGCCGTCGCTCACGCCCGGCATGCCCGCCACCGAGGTCCAGAACGCGATCCCGCCCGCGTCGCCCGGCCGGTCGAGAATGTTGACGTAGAGCGCCTCGACAAGCTCCTGGTCGCCGAGCTCGTCCGGGTCGCCCACCGCCTCGAGGAACTCGGGGGAATCGACGAAGGCGGCGGCGAGGTCGCGCTCGGTGAACCCGTCCTCGCGCTGGTCGATCCAGAAGTTGAGCCCCGGCGCGTCGAAGCTGCGCCCGAGGCCCGCCTCGTAGAGCAGCGCGACGGTCACCGCCTCCGCCGGCGTCAGCGGCACTTCGGGCGCGCCGTTGTCGAGCAGGTCGATCGCGGCCTGGATGTCGTCGCCGAGCGTGCCGACGAAGCCCAGATCCTCGAACGTGAAATCGCCGATGAAGGTGTCGAGGTCGAGCACGATCTCGCGGAACTCGTCGAACTCCACGTCTTCGAGCTCGCCGAGCGGATTGATCAGCGAGAAGGTCTCGATCCGGTTCTCCGGCAGCTCCCAGTCGACGATCAGCAGGACCGAGCTGGCGTCCTGGCTCTGCACGAAGAGGTGCCGGGCGTCGATCGTCGCCACCAGCGGGTTGAGCGCCTCGTCGATCAGCACGTCGATATAGCGGTCGTCGGCGCTGCCGCCGGTCTCGTGGATCACCGTGAAGCTCTGCGGCGACACGGTGTAGGTGTCGGCCCCCGTGCCGCCGACGAAATAGCTCTCGCCGGCAAGCACGTCGTTCGAGAAGCTGTCGTCGCCGGCGAGGCCGAAATAGAGGCGCGAGCTCTCGTCGCCGAAGAATTCGTCGTCGCCCTCGGTGCCCACCTCGTAGACGAAACTGCCGATGCTGCTGGTCATCTCTTGCCCTCAGGGTGTCGGTCGGCGGCGCGGCGGCCGCGCGACGGCTGATCTTGCGCCTCGCGTGCGAGGCGGAACGGCTCGGGGATCGGACACGCGACAGGACCCGGACGCGGCGCGGCCGGGCGGGAACGCACGGAGATCACGGCTGCCGCCCGAGCGCGAGCACGGTCTCCTCGCCGTCGTCGCCGACGAGCCGGACCGAGGCGTCGTCGATCTCGGCGACCACCCACTGGCGGATGCGGTCGCCCGTGCGCACCCGGCGCACGCGGCCCGCCGGGCGGAAGGAGAGGATCGCGACGAGCGCCCGGTCCTCGCCCACGACGCCGATCAGGCGGGCGTCGAGCGTCGGCTTCTCGGGCGCGGCCGGGGCGGGCGCGGCCGGCGGGCGCCGGCTCGGGTGGAAGAGCGGACGGCGGTCGAGCGCGTCGCGCGTCAGCTCCATGGCGTGGCGCATCGCGCCCGCGCGCTCGCGGATGTCGAGCACGGCGTTGACCGTGAGCCGCTCGTCGGGCGCCGTCGGCAGCCAGAACCAGACGGCGCCGCCGAGCGCGAGGGCGGTGTAGACGACGGCAATCGCGGGCGCGGCGCGGCCCGCCAGGTCGCGCGCGCCGCCGGCGGCGCCGGAGCCCCCGGCGCCCGCGCTCCTCAGAGCCGAGGCGACGCGCTCAGTCAGCCGCATAGGCCATCAGCCTCACCTTGACCGGAAGGCTCCGCTCGGCGCCGGCGCGCCCCCGCGCGCGGCGGATCGAGACCTCGCGGGCGATCACCAACGGCTCGGCCGCGCCGAGCGCCACGAGGAACGCCCCGAGCCCGTCCTCCGGGATCGCGCCGGTCAGCGTGAGCCCGATCCGCACGTGCCCCGCGTCGCGCGCCATCTCCTCGGCGCGGATCACCTCGATCTCGAGACCGTGGGCGTCGGCCAGCGCCTGCATGTCGGTCTGGAAGCGCGAGCGCGCCTCCTGCGGCGTCTCGGCGCGGTAGATGCGCGGGTCCTCGGGCGGCCCCTCGGCGCCCTCGGCCTCGGCGAGGCGCGCCCGCTCGAGGATCGCGCGCTGGTCGGCGAGGTCGCTCTCGAGCGCGGTGACGCCGTCGAACACCCAGAGCCCGACCATGCCGAGCAGCCCCGCCGCGGCCGCGAGGAAGGCGGCGAGCGCGAGGCGGGGATGGGCGGGGTCGGCGAAGCGGAACTCGGTCATCGCGCCGCCCCCGCCGGCTCGGCGAGCAGCTCGGCCACCAGCCGGAAGCGCTCGATCTTGCGGCGGTTGTCGCGCGCCACGGGAGCGGCGAAGCGCACCGCGCCGAAATGCTCGATGCGCGCGAGCTGCTCGACCGTCTCGGCCGCCGAGGGGCTGAAGCCCGAGACCTCGACGCTCTCCTCCCCGATCTCCACCCGGTCGAGCCAGGTGTCGTCGGGCAGCGCCGCGGCGATCCGCCCGGGCAGCGACAGACGGACGATCGAGCGCGCCTCTTCGCTCGCGATCCGGCGCTCGTTGGTGGCCCGGAGGCTCGCCGCGGCGAGGAGCGCGCGCCCCTCGGCGACCTCCTCCGAGAGCGCCGAGCCCTGCACGAAGAGGACCCCCATCGCGAGCACCGCGGAGAGGACGAAGAGCGCGCTCGCCGCGATCGCGCCGGTCGCCCAGGCGGGCAGCGCCAGCGCGCGGGCGAGCCGGCCCCGCGGCCGCCCCGGCGGCTCGGCCCAGTCCGGCCGCGCGGCCCAGCCGACGCCGCCGCGATCGCCGACGCGCCGCACCGCCCCGATCCGCAGGCCCGCGCCGTGGATCGCCGCGACGGCGCCGTCCACGCGCTCGGCCAGCGCGATCGCCGCGGCGACCGACCAGCCCGCCCCGGCGCGGTCGGCCACCCAGATCCAGCGCGCCTGCTCCGCGTCGAAGGGCGACTCGACGAGGATCTCGTTCTCGATCATCGCCGAGAGCTCGCCGAGGGCGGCGTCCGGCAGCTCCACCCGAAGGTCGAAGGCGGCGTCGCCCGCGAGCACGAGATCGACCCGGTCGACCCCCTCGGCGGCGAGCATCGCGAGCGTGGCGGGGGCATCGGAGAGCGGCGCGCCCACGCGGCCCTCGCCGCCGGCCGACCCGTCCTCGACCGTCAGCCAGGGCCCGTCGCCGCGAAGCTCGACCCAGACCGGCGCGACGGCCCGGGCGGAGGCGGGCTCGGCCACCAGCCCCGCGAGACCCGCCTCGACGAGATTGGCGGCGTGCCGCAGGTCCCCGCGGAGCGCGGCCGCCCGCCGGAGCGCCGCGCCGATCGCGCCATCGAGATCCATCCCCGCTCACCTCCGGACGCCCCCGGCCGGGGGGCGCCGCCGTACCCACTCGAGACCCGCCGCCCGCCTCAGGCGGTGCGGGTGAAGAACCCGTAGTCCGTGAAGCTATGGCCGCGGAAGACGGTGCCGACAAGGCTTTCCGGCAGACCGAGATGGCGCACCATGATCTCCGCCACCATGTCGCGATAGTCGACCACCATGGGCAGGAACCGCTCGCGCACCAGCTGGTCGTCGGCCAGCGTGGCGACGTCGGGGCCCATGCCGCCCTGCGTCGGCCCGCCGAAGGCGAACCACGCCCCGCTGTCGCCGTGATCGGTGCCGAGGCTGCCGTTCTCCTTCACGGTGCGTCCGAACTCGGTGCAGACCAGCACCACGACGTCGTCCATCAGCGGGCCCATGTCGTCGTAGAACACGCGCAGCTGGTCCGCCCCCTCATAGGTCCGCCGGTTCCAGCTGTTGTCCTGGTTCATGAACGGGTCGGCGACGTTGGGGTCGTACTGGTTCGAGTGGCTGTCCCACGAGCCGGTGTAGTCGAGCGCCGCGACCTCGAGCGGAAGGCCGGCCTTCACCATCTGCGCGATCAGCTTGAGCCCGCGGCCGAGCGGGCTGTTGTTGTAGTTCGTCGAGACGTTGGCGTCGTCGAGCATCTGCATGTCGGCGATCGTCGACAGCAGGAGCTTCTGGTTGTCGCGCACCCGGCCCTCGACCGAGGCGAGGTCGACCGGATGGGAGTTGATCTCGGCCATCAGCTCGGTCAGCCGGTTCTCGGCGCAGCCGCTGCCCGAGCAGTAGTCGCTGTTCTCGATGTCGAACTCGCCGGCGCTGCCGACGGCGGCCACCGGCACCGCGCCTTCGAGCTCGCGGCTGAGCGAGGACTTGCCCGCCACGATCGCACGCAGCGGATCCTCGACGCCGGGCTGCGTCTGCAGGTAGCGGTTGAGATAGCCGTCGATGTAGTTGTTGCGCTCGCCCGTGCCGATCCAGCGCTGGCAGTCGAAATGCGAGCGGTTGCCGACGGCGAGCGCGGTCGCGGGGCTCACCAGCAGGCGGCCGTCGTTCCAGAGGTCCTCCAGCGGCTTGAGGTTCGGGTTCATCGCCCGGTAGCTCAGGCCGAGATCGATCGCCGTGTTGGGGTCGCTGTCGACCGGCGGCTCGATGGCGAGGCCCGGCCGGTGCTGGAAGTAGAACGGGTCGTAGACCGGCGGGAACATGTGCAGCCCGTCGGCGCCGCCGCGCTGGAAGATCTTGAGGAAGACCTTGCCGCTCGCGTTGCCGTCCTGCGCGAAGGAGAAGCGCACGGTGCCGGCGGCGCCCGCGAAGGCCGCGGCGGAGGCGAGGCCGAGCTCGGCCAGAACTGTTCTGCGCGTCTTTTTCATCGTCCGATCCTCGCGAAATCCTGTGGCTTGACGGGCCGGGTCACTGCACGGCGAAGCAGGGCAGGACGACGATCAGGCCCATCGCCCGGCGCAGCGCGTCGTCCTCGTCCTCGATCAGCGGCTCGAAGATGCCGTCCGAGCCCTTGAGCTCGGCGACCAAGGGCTCGAACTCCTCGCGCGTGTAGTTCTCCGCGCAGGCCAGCGCGAGCAGGTAGCTCGCCACGTCCTCGGCCGTCTCGAGCCCCTTGTCCGCCACCTGCGCCGAGAATTCGAGCGCCTTCTGCCCGGAGTTCCGGTTGCTGTCGATGCGGTCGGTCAGCTGGCGATACTGTGCCAGCGTGGCCGCCGTGTTGAGCCAGAAGTCGCTGTTCTCCTCGAAGCCGGTCGGCACCGGGAAGTTCAGCATGTCCATCCCGGCCGCCCTCAGCAGGCGGTTGTAGATATCGCTGTAGAAGATCGCGATGGCATCCGAATACTGCGTGTCGTTTTCCGGCAGTGTGAAGCGCTGGATCGAGTCCTCGAAGGAGTCCGAGAAGACCCGCAGATAGGAGACGACGTATTCGAACGGCGTCTTGGCCTTGCTCCGCAGCGTCGCGGCCGAGAGATAGTCGGGGTGGAGCAGGATGGCGCGGACGATCTCCTTGATGTCGCCGTCGCTCGCCGCCCAGGCCGCGTCGCAGGCGTCGAGGAAGGTCTGCGGCCGGTCGTCGTTGACGAAGAACTCGACCAGCTTGCCGCACACATAGGCCCGCGTCTGCGGCAGGCGCGAGATCGCGCGGAGGAAGTCCCGGCCCTCCTGCACCCCGTCCTCGCCCGAGCGGCCGGGCTCGGTGTAGCCCATGAAGGGCACCACCTTCTCCGCCTCGTCGTGGCGATCGGGGTAGAAGACGAACTCGTGGAAGCGCAGCGCGCCCTCGGTCGGGCTCTCCGGCGTCTCGTCATAGGCCCAGCCGGTGAAGATCCGCGCCACGGCCGACACGTCCTCGTCGCCGTAGCCGCCGTCGACGCCGACCGTGTGCAGCTCCATCAGCTCGCGCGCGTAGTTCTCGTTGCCGCGGTTGTTGCCGGCCCGGTTCTGGTCGTTGTCGAGGAACTGCGACATCACCGGGCTCTCGGCGCTGTGCAGCAGCAGCTCGTAGAAGCTCGAGAGGGCGAGCTCGCGGAAGCCCTTGAGCTCCTCCCACTTGGCGTGATCGACCCGGTCGCGCTTCTGAGAGGCGTAGAAGTGGTTCGACCAGAAATGCGCCATCACCTCGTTGAGCTGGCGCTCGGTGCCGCTCGCATAGGCGAGCGTGTGGCGCATGATCTGGAACTCGAACTGCCGCTCGTTGTCCTCGGTGAGGTCGACGAAACTCTCCGGATCCGTCGCGAGGAAGGCGCTGTCGTCGATGCCCGCGGGGTCGAGCTGCTCCTCGACATAGGCCGCGAAGCCGACATCGAGCACGTGCATGAAGAGCTCGTCGGTCGCGCCGAAGGTCACGCGCCCGAGCGCCTGCTCGAGCCCGTCGATCACCTCCGCGACGCCGAAGCTGTAGCTCAGCGTGCTCGGCAGGATCTCGCTGTCGACGCTCGACATCGGGGTCAGCTGGACCTCGACGGTCTGGCCGGGCTCGAGGTCCTCGGCGAAGAGCCGGACGGCGAACTGGCCGTTGGTCTCGCCGACGTCGACGACCGTCTCGCGGCCCGAGGGCGCCACGACCGCCTGCACCATGTCGAAGGTCGCCGGGTCGCCGACGAGACCGAAGAGCGTGGCGCCGCGGCTCGGCAGGATGTCGCCGTCCTCGACCGTCAGCAGCCCGATCTCGCCGACCGACGCGTCGACGGCCGTCGGGAAGAGCGGCAGCGAGGCGACCTGCGGGTCCTGGTTGCCGCCGCTGTCGTTGCCGCCGCCGTTGTCGTTGCCGCCGCCGTTGTCGTTGCCGCCGCCGTTGTCGTTGCCGCCGCCGTT
>CAZWDE010000175.1:0-6928 GCA_964632555.1 uncultured Limibaculum sp. | reverse complement strand
CCGATGACTCGGACACCCCACCGGTCCCAGGCTCGCCCGCGGCGGTCTCCGCGGACGGCGTCGGGTCGGGCAGTCCGTCCGGCGCCACGGCCCCACCCGCTGCCTCGGGCGCGGCGCCCGCCTCGGCGCTCTCCGCAGGGGCCGTGTCCGCCGCGCCGGCGGCGTCGGCCGATGCGGCGGGTTTCGCGCCGCGCGCCTTGGCGGGCTGGGGCTTCGGCTGCTTCGGCCGCTCGCCCCGCTCGCCCTGGAAGCCGAGGCCGTCGAGGATCTCGGCCAGCTGGTCGAGGGTGCAGCCGGTGATCGACAGCATCTCGGGCGTCGCCTCGAAGCCCGCCTTGGCGTCGAGCGGGCGCAGGATGTCGGCGAGCCGCTCCAGCATGTCGATCCGGACGGCGCGCGTGCCGCAGAGCTTGTAGCCCGCCTTGTCCCAGTAGCCGCGCGGCATCCCCTCGATCCGGCTCAGCGTCACCTGGCCCGGCGGCGGCGGCGTCGGCACCTCCTCGAGACCCTCCCAGAGCGCCCAGAGCAGCAGCCGCAGCCGCGTCGGCGCGGGCTTGAGCAAGAGCGGCATGAAGATCGTGTGCTGGCCGAAGCGCACCCCGTGGCGTCGCAGCATGCCGCGCTCGTCCTGGCCGAGCGCCTTGATGTCGTCGGCGATCTGGCGGCGCGGGATCACGCCCATGGCCTCGACGAGCTGGAACGCGACGCCGCGCGCGAGGCCGGTCACCGTCTCGTCGTCGCGCATCTTGAGGAGCGGCTCGAAGAGCGCCGCGATCCGACGCTGGATCCAGTGCCCGAGCCGGCGCTCGATCTTTTCGGCCACCGTCGGGTCGGCGTGATCGTCGACGAAGGCGCGCACCTTGGGCGTCAGGTGGTCGTCGCCCTTGACGAGCTGGCCGACCACCGCCCCGTCCCAGAGCAGACCGCCCTGCTCGGTGACGTCGAAGGCCTGGTCGGTCGCGAGATAGAGCCGGTCGGCGCGGCGCGTCAGCTCGGCCTGCAGCGCGCCGAGCGAGGCGGAGCGCAGCGTCTTCACCTCGTCCGGCGTCGCCGTCTCGTCGATCGTGAAGCGGAAGCCGTCGAGCCGGCCCAGGAACTCCCCTTCGACGGTCACCTCGCCGCTCTCGTTCACCTCGGCCACGAGCCGCTCCTTCTGCTTCAGCCGGCGCAGGAGCACGCTCGTGCGCCGGTCGACGAAACGCTGCGTGAGCCTCTCGTGCAGCGCGTCCGACAGCCGGTCCTCGACCCCGCGGGTCGTGCCCTGCCAGTGCGCCGCGTCCTCCACCCAGCCCGTGCGCTGCGCCACATACGTCCATGTGCGGATGAAGGCGAGGCGCTTGGCGAGCGTGTCGATGTCCCCGTCCGCCCGGTCGATGCGCTTCACCTGCCCCGCGATCCAGTCCGAGGGTATAACGCCCGACGGCCCGAGCAGGAACCGGTAAATGCGGGAGATGAGATGCGCGTGCTCGCGCTCCGTCACCTTCCGGAAATCCGGCACCTGGCAGACCTCCCAGAGAAGGCGCACGCGGGCCGGCCGGTCGGCCAGCGCCCGCACCTCCGGGTCCTCGGCCATGGCGCGCAGCGTGACCTGGTCGTCGGCCTCGCGCGCGCGGGCGAGGTCGGGGCTCTCGGGCGCCGTCTCGAGGCTCGCGACCAGCCGGTCGAGCGTGCCGTAGTCGAGCTCGTGGTTGCGCCACATGAGCTTCCGGATCGGCTTGAAGCGGTGCCCCTCGATCGCGTCCACCACCTCGTCCTCGAGCGGCGGCGCCTCGCCGGTCACGCCGAAGGTGCCGTCGCGCATGTAGCGCCCGGCGCGGCCCGCGATCTGCGCGAGCTCGTTCGGCTCGAGCCGCCGGTGCCCGCGCCCGTCGAACTTCGAGAGCCCGGCGAAGGCGATGTGGTCGACGTCGAGATTGAGCCCCATGCCGATGGCGTCGGTCGCCACGAGATAGTCGACGTCGCCCTGCTGGTAGAGCGCGACCTGGGCGTTGCGCGTGCGCGGGCTGAGCGCGCCCATCACCACCGCCGCGCCGCCGCGCTGGCGGCGGATCAGCTCGGCGATCGCGTAGACCTGGTCGATCGAGAAGGCGACGACGGCCGAGCGGGGCTTCAGCCGCGAGAGCTTGCGCGAGCCGGCATAGGCGAGCGTCGAGTAGCGCGTGCGCTCGGCGAAGCGCACCCCCGGCACGAGCGCGGCGATCCGGGGCCGCGCCGCGTCGGAGCCGAGGAACAGCGTCTCGTAGCGCCCGCGCGCGCGCAGCACCCGGTCGGTGAACACGTGCCCGCGCTCGGGATCGGCGCACATCTGCACCTCGTCGATCGCCACGAAGTCGTGCCCGCGCCCGACCGGCATCGCCTCGACGGTGCAGACGAAATAGCGCGCGTTGGCCGGCTGGATCTTCTCCTCGCCGGTGATGAGGGCGACCGCGCCGGGGCCGCGCAGGCTCACGATCTTGTCGTAGACCTCGCGGGCGAGGAGCCGCAGCGGCAGGCCGATCACCCCGTCGGCGCGCGCGAGCATGCGCTCGATGGCATAGTGGGTCTTGCCGGTGTTGGTCGGCCCGAGGACCGCCGTCACCGTGGCGTCCGGACCGGGGAGGGGTGCGGCCAGGGTCATCGCGGCTCCCTCCTTCGCGCGCATCGCCACGGTCCCCATAGACGCTGAGCCGTCGCGGCATCAAGGCCCGCCGGAGCGCGGCCCGGCGGGCCGGAGCCGCCCGCGGCCCGCCCGAAAGCGCCGCGCCCGGGCGCCGGCGGCGGCGCCTGTCAGAGGGGGCGGCCCTCGACCTCGAGCGTGAGCCGCTCGACCGCCTCCTTCGCGCCCTCGAGATGGGGATGGATCTCGAGCGCCCGGCGGTACACGCGGAGCGCCTCCGCCTCCCGGTCGAGCCGGTCGAGGATGATGCCGAGCCCCGCCATCGCGCCGAAATGGCGCGGCTCGAGGGCCAGCGTGCGCTGGATGTCCGCCAGCGAGCGGCCATAGTCCTCGCGCAGGAAATGGAGCGTCGCCCGGCGGTTCCACGCCTCCGGGAAGTCGGGCGCGAGCCGCACCAGATCGTCGAGGAAGGCGAGCGCGGTCTCGAAGTCCTCGCGCTCCATCGCCCGGGTCGCGCGCGCCAGCAGCAGCGTCATCGACGGCGAGGGCGAGCGCGCCCACCGGGCCATGATCTGCTGCTGCAGCGGCTCCCATTCGCTTTCGCCTGCTTCGGCGAGCGCGGCGAACAGGCCGTCGAGCGCCTCGGCGCGGTCGGCCGCGTCGCGCTCGGAGGGATCCGGAAGCTCGGCGGGCGGCTCGGGGATCTTGACGGGTGGCTCGGGGTCGGGCGCGACGATCTGGCCGGCCGCCGGTGACGCGGCGAGAAGCCCGATCGCGATTGCGGTGGCGAAGCGTCTCATCCTTTGATGATATGGGAGCGGGCCGGCGGTTGCCAACCGTCGCGGCCGCGGGTTGGGGGAGCGACCGCGGCGGCGCCCGGACACAGCGGAAGGGAGAGGGACGATGAGCGAAGAGTTCGAGAAGGCGGTGGCGCGCGTGCGCGAGAAACTGGCCGAGAACCCGGTCGACGGCAGCTACAAGTTCGTGATCGCCGACGAGGGCACGATCCTGATCCGCGACGGCGAGGCGACCACCGAGGACGGCGAGGCGGAGATCACCGTGCGCTCCGACATGGCGACCTTTCGCGAGATGTTCGACGGCACGCTCTCGCCCGCCACCGCCTTCATGACCGGCCGGGTCGAGGTCGACGGCGACGTGAGCCAGGCGATGAAGCTCTCGGCGCTGGTCGGCTGAGGGCGCGCGGCCGGGCCGCCGCGGCGGGAGGCGAGGCGTGGACGCCGCGATCGAGGGGCCGAGCGGATGGGCGCTGTCGCCGGCGCTCGCCGCCGCGCCGGGCGGGATCGCCCCCGACCGCCTGTGGCGCCTGCGCGCCGCCGACGGCGTCGCCCTCCGCGCGGGGCTCTGGTCGGGCGGGCCGCGGGGGCTCGCCGTCCTCCTGCCCGGTCGCGCCGAGTTCCTCGAGAAGGTGGCGATCACGGCCGCGGCGCTGCGGGCCCGCGGCTTCTCGGTCGCCAGCCTCGACTGGCGGGGTCAGGGCGCCTCGGACCGGCTCGCGCATCCGGCGGCGAAGGGGCATGTGCGGGACTTCGCGGACTACGGCCTCGACCTCGCCGCGCTGCTGTCGGCGCCCGAGGTGGCGGCCCTTGGCCCGCCGCGGCTCGTCCTCGCGCATTCGATGGGCGGCGCGGTGGCGCTGCTCGCGCGCGAGCGCCTCGCCGGCGTTCCCCTCGTGCTCTCCGCGCCGATGCTGGGCCTCGCCTTCGCCCCGTGGCTCCGGTTCGCGACGGCGGCGCTCGCGCGGGGCGGGCAGGCGCTCGGCCGGGGCGAGGTCTGGGTGCCGACGCCCGGCGCGGGCGTGCCCTACCCGCTGCGCGCGGGCTTCGAGGGCAACCTGATGACGGCCGACCGCGCGGTGTGGGACTGGCTGGTCGCGGCGATCCGGGCCGAGCCGCGCGCCGGGCTCGGCATGCCGACGCTCGGCTGGATCGCCGCGGCCAACCGCGCGATGGCGGCGCTCCGCGGCGTCGCGCGCTGGGGCGCGCCCGGCCTCGCCCTCGTCGGCGACCGCGACCGGGTGGTGGCGGCTGCTGCGGTCGCGGCGGCGGCGTCGCGTCTCGGCTTCGGCGTGGCGCTGGTCGAGGGGGCGCGGCACGAGCCCCTGATCGAGGCGGCGCCGGCGCGCGGGCGGGCCTGGGCGGCGGTCGACGGCTTTCTCGACCGGCTCGGCTAGCCGCCGAGGAGCGCGAGCGCGGCCCCGTGCACGCGCGCATCGCCGGCCGCGACCACGTTGCCGCCCCAGCGCGGATCCCCGCCCTGCCAGTCGGTCACGACGCCGCCGGCCGCGCGGATCAGCGCCGCGGGGGCCGCAATGTCGTAGGCCTCGAGCCCCGCCTCGATCACCAGGTCGATCTGTCCCATCGCGAGGAGCGCGTAGGCGTAGCAGTCGATGCCGTAGCGGGTGAGCCGGGCCCGCGCCCGCACCGCCTCGAAGCGCGCGAACTCGGCGGCGGGGAAGTTCTCGGGCGCGGTGGTGAAGAGGGTGGCCGCGGCCAGCTCGCGGCAGGGCCGGACGCCGATCTCGGTGGCCGCGCCGCCGCGCCGATACTCCGCGCGCGGCGCGGCGAGATCGTGGCCCACGAAGCGCTCGCCGGTGAAGGGCTGCTCGACGATCCCGATGCGCCCGGCCCGCCCGTCGTCGAGCGCGACGAGCACGCCCCAGGTCGGCAGCCCGGAGATGAAGGCGCGCGTGCCGTCGATCGGGTCGAGCACCCAGGTGAGCCCCGAGCGGCTCGGCCGCGCCGCCTCCTCCTCACCGAGCACGCCGTCCTCGGGGCGCTCGGCGGCGAGGATCTCGCGCATCGCGCGCTCGGCCGCCCGATCGGCCACGGTGACGGGATCGAAGCGGGCGACGCCGTCCTTGTCCTCGGTCACGAGGCCGGCCGTGCGGAAATGCGCGAGCGCCGCCGCCCCCCCGGCGTCGGCGAGCCGGTGGGCGAGGGCGAGCAGCGTGTCGGCGGCTTCGCCGGCGGTCGGCGGCGCGGAGGTCATCGGGCGCGGCTCCGGATCGTCTGCCGGGGTGCCGTGCCGCGATCCGCGCCGGGCGTCAAGCCGCGGGTCCGGCCCGGATCAGTCGTCGGCCCCGGGCGGCGGATCGCCGCCGCCCGTGGGACCCGTCTTTCAGGCCGCGCGGGCGCTCAGCACCTGGGCGAGCTCGAAGAGGCTCCGGCGCTGGTGCTCGGGGATCGCGTAATAGGCGCGGACGAGGTCGAGCGCCTCCTTGTCGGCCATCATGTCGGCGCCGGCGGCCATCGCGTCCTCCTGGTCGAGGCCCTCGAAGAAGAACGCCACCGGCACGTCGAGCGCGTCGGCGATGTCCCAGAGCCGCGAGGCCGAGATCCGGTTCGCGCCGGTCTCGTACTTCTGGATCTGCTGGAACTTGATGCCGACCTTGGCGGCCAGCTGCTGCTGCGTCATCCCGATCATCCAGCGCCGCTGGCGAACCCGCTGTCCCACGTGCACGTCAACTGGGTGGCTCATCACACGCACTCCATTCCGCTCTGCTGCTGTCTTGTTTCCTCATGTGCGACGACCCTGGGGCGGCATCGCTCGCACAGGTTGTAGGCAAGGCCCGGGCCAATCCCGTCATGGTGGTGACATGGGAACGCCGCGGCCCGGGCAGAAGAGCCCGTCCGTAAGATTTCCGTCAAATTCAAGGGAGTAGGCGCCGGGGGCGCAGCCTCGCGGCGCGCCGCGCCGTCAGCCGCGGCGGCCGGGGCCCGGGTCAGGGCCCGGCATTCAACCCGCGGCTGTGCATTTCGCACAGATCGTCGACAAATTTTGCAAAACGCAATCGCATTTTGCGAAGTTGCAACCTGTGCGGGCTCAGGAGCTCTGCTTCTTCGCCTCGCGCTTGCGCTCGTGCGGATCCAGATGTCTCTTTCGGAGACGGATCGCCTTCGGCGTCACTTCGACGAGCTCGTCGTTGTCGATATAGGCGATGGCCTGCTCGAGGGTGAAGCGCGTCGCCGGCGTCAGCTTCACCGCGTCGTCCTTGCCGGCGGCGCGGATGTTGGTGAGCTGCTTGCCCTTGAGCGGGTTCACCTCGAGATCGTTGTCGCGGCTGTGCTCGCCGATGATCATGCCCTGATAGACCCGCTCGCCGCCGCCGATGAAGAGGCGGCCCCGGTCCTCGAGGTTGAAGAGCGCATAGGGCACGGCATCGCCCTCGTCCATCGAGATCAGCACCCCGCGCACCCGCCCCGGGATCGGCCCCTTGTAGGCCGCCCAGGCGTGGAACACGCGGTTCAGCACGCCGGTGCCGCGCGTGTCGGTCAGGAACTCGCCGTGATAGCCGATCAGCCCGCGCGAGGG
>CAZWDE010000174.1:0-6945 GCA_964632555.1 uncultured Limibaculum sp. | reverse complement strand
GCGGCCCCGCCGCGGCCGCCCCGGTGGGCTTCCTCCGCCGCCCCGCCCTGCCGCTCCACGCGGCGGCCCTCCTCTATGGCGCGACCAACGCGGTCTATCTTTCGTTCGCCGCCGACCGCGTGGTTTCCGCCGGCGGCCTGCCCGGCCTGCCCGACCGCACGGCCTCGGCGGTCATCTTCCTCGCCTACGGCGCCTGCGGCCTCGTCGGGCTCGCGACCGGGCGGATGGAGGCGCGGTTCGGCCTGCCCGCCGTGCTGGCAGCGATCTTCGCCGCCTTCGCCGCCTCGCTCGCGCTCGTCGCGCTGACGCCCGCCTCGTGGGCGGGCGTCCTGGCCTCCGCGGGGCTCCATGGCGCCGCGGTGATGATGGTGAGCGCGGTGCTCTCGTTCTGGAGCCTCCGCCTGTTCCCGGGGCGCGGCTCGCTCGGCTTCACGGCCGCGCTGGTCGCCGCCGCCGGCGGCAGCGTCGCGGGGCCGGCGCTGGCGGGGCCGCTCGTCGAGGCGCTCGGCGCGCGCGACGCCTTCTTGCTCCTCGCAGTGCCGGCGGCGGCCGCGGCGGCCGCCTTCGGCGCCCGGGGGTGGCGCGCCGGGCGGTGAGGGCCCGGGCGGCGCGGTCAGCCGGCGTAGCCGCCCATCCCGCAGATGATCCGCCACTCCTCCTCGGAGACCGGCACGACCGAGAGGCGCGACTGCTTCACGAGCGCGAAATCGGCGAGGCGCGGCTCGGCCTTGATCTCGGCGAGCGTCACCGGCCGCGGCATCGGCGCGACCGCCTTGACGTCGACGCACTCCCAGCGCGGGTCGTCCGTCGTCGGGTCCGGGTGGATCTCGCGGCAGACCTCGACGATGCCGACGATGCGCTTCTCGTTCACCGAATGGTAGAAGAACCCGCGCTCGCCGAGGCGCATCTCGCGCATGTTGTTGCGCGCCTGATAGTTGCGCACCCCGTCCCAGGGCTCGCCCGCCTCGCCGCGCGCCACCTGGTCGTCCCAGCCCCAGGTGTCGGGCTCGGACTTGAAGAGCCAGTGCCGCATCATCCCCTCCCGATCCGGTCGAGCGCCTCGGCCGCCACTTGCTCGGGCGGACGGTCGGCGTCGAGCACCGTCCAGCCCTCGGGGCGCGCCGCGGGCTGGGCGCGGAGCACCGCCGGCGTCGCGTCGGAGACATCGCCCGCGCGCGCCGCCACGCGGGCGGCCAGCACCTCGGTCGGCGCCTCGAGCCAGAGCCCGCGGAAGGGCACGCCGAGATCGGTGGCGAGCGCCTCGGCGGCGGCGCGCTCGGCCCGGTCGAGATGCGTGGCGTCGAGGATCGCGGGGCCGGCGGCCAGCGCCATGCGCGCCCGCGCCCGCATCTCGGCATGCGTCGCCCGGCTGACCTCGTCGGTGTAGGCGCCGGCCGGGGCGGGCTCCTCGGGCGCGACGCCGAGGAGCGCCTTGCGCACGGCGTCGGAGCGGATCGTCACCGCGCCGGTCTCCCGGGCGAGCGCCCGCGCGAGCGCGGACTTACCGGTGCCCGAGCGACCGCCGAGCGCGATCAGCCGCGGCCCGGGCCGTCCCGCCAGAAGCGCGAGGGCGAGATCGGCGTAGCCCGCGGCCTCGGCGCCGTCACCGCCGAGCGCGGCGGTCTTGGCCCGGATCGCGGCGCGGATCGCCTCGTAGGCCGGCCGGAGCGGCAGCCCGCCATAACCGATCTCGCGCTCGGCCGAGCCGGCCGCCGCCAGCGCCTCGGCCCAGGCCGAGAGCACCGCCGGCACCGCGCCGCCGCGCTCGCGGTGCGCGAGATCCATCGTCAGGAAGGCGAGATCGTAGAGCGGGTCGATCGACGTGAACGCCGCGTTGAACTCGATGGCGTCGAAGGGCGTCGGGCGGCCCTGCCAGAGCACGATGTTCCGAAGGTGAAGATCGCCGTGGCAGCGGCGGAGCGCGCGGCCCGCGCCGAGCTCGGCCCGGCGCGCCACCTCGGCGCGGAGCGCGTCGGTCAGCGCGCGGGTCCGCTCGCGGCCGATCCGCTCGGCGAGCGCGCCGAGCTCCTCGGCCTCGCCCGAGATCATCGCCGGCAGACGCATCCCGCGCCCGAGGCCGGGCGCGCGCGCGTGCAGCGCCGCCACCGCCCGGCCCGTCTCGGCGAGGCGCGGCTCGTCGAGCCGGTCGGCCGCGGCCATGCGGTCGAAGAGCGCGTCCGTCTCGAAGCGGCGCATCACGACGAGCGGCTCGGCCGTCTCCGGGATCTCCGTTCCCGGCCCGAGGAGGCGCGGGCCCGGAGCGACCCCGCCGAGGCCGAGATAGAGCCCGGGGGCGGCGGGCGCGTTGAGCGCGATCTCGCGCTCGGCGTTGGCGCGGCGCTTCGCCCGCGTCGAGTAGTCGAGGAAGCCGTAGTCGACCGGGCGGCGCAGCTTCCACGCCTCCGCGCCGGACAGATGCACGCGCGAGGCGTGGGTCTCGATCACCTCGGGCGCGACCGCGAAGGCCGGCCCCGCGAGGAACGCGGCGCAGGCCTCCCAGTCGGGCGCGGGATCGGCCGGGCCGGCCATCCTCAGCCGATCACCCGCTTCCAGGGGCGGATCTCGACGCGCTCGAAGAGCCCGGCCTTGGCATAGGGGTCGTCGGCGCACCAGCGCTCCACGGTCTCGCGGTCCGCGGCCTCGTAGATCAGGAGCGAGCCGACCATCTCGCCGGCCTCGTCGAGGAACGGGCCGGCCTGCGCGATCGCGCCGTCGGTCGCGCGGATATGCGCGAGATGGGCCTCGCGGTTGGCCTTGCGGATCTCGACCGCCCCGGGCCGGTCGATGCAGATGATGGCGTAGAGCATGGGCGCCTCCCCTGGCCGCGCCGCGCCATCAGGCACGGGCGGGCGGGCGAAGGCAAGGGCCTCGCGCCGGCGCCGCCCGGCCCGCCTCCCTCAGGCCTTGGCGCCCTTCCGCCCCGAGCCGAGCATCGGCGGCGCCGCCTCGTCGAGCGGCCAGCGCGGGCGCGGGCGGACGGCCGCGTCGGCCATTCCCGCGGCGAGCCGCTCGATCGCCGCCCAGGCGATCATCGCCCCGTTGTCGGTGCAAAGCCGCAAGGGCGGCGCGACGAGGCGGAAGCCCGCGCGCGCCGCCGCCGCCTCGAGCGCGCCCCGGAGCTCGGCGTTGGCCGCGACGCCGCCCGCGACCGCCAGCGCGCGCGCCGGCGAGCCGCCCGCCCGGAGCTGCGCCATCGCCCAGGCCGCCTTGGCCGCGAGCACCTCCGCGACCGCCTTCTGGAAGCCCGCGCAGAGATCCGCGATGTCGGCCTCGCGCAGCCCCCCCTGCCGGGCCACGATCCGCTCCACGGCGCGCGCCACCGCCGTCTTGAGCCCGGAGAACGACATCGCGCCGCCCTGCCCCTCGAGCGAGCGCGGGAAGGCGAAGCGCGCGGGATCCCCGCCGGCCGCCCGGCGCTCGACCTCGGGCCCGCCGGGGAAGCCGAGGCCCATCAGCTTCGCCACCTTGTCGAACGCCTCGCCCGGCGCATCGTCGATCGTGCCGCCGAGCCGCGCACAGCGCCCGAGCCCCTCGACCGCGAGGATCTGGCAGTGCCCCCCGGAGACCAGCAGCAGCAGATAGGGGAAGGGCAGCGCGTCGGTCAGCCGCGGCGTCAGCGCGTGCCCCTCGAGATGGTTGACCGCCACGAGCCGACGCCCGGCGCCGCGGGCGAAGCCCTCGGCCGTCATCACCCCCGCGATCACCCCGCCGATGAGCCCCGGCCCCGCCGTCACCGCCACCGCGTCGAGATCGGCCGCGCCCAGGCCCGCCTCGGCGAGCGCCCGCGCGATCACCCGGTCGGTGCGCTCGGCATGGGCGCGCGCCGCGATCTCGGGCACCACGCCGCCGTAGAGCGCGTGGAGATCCGCCTGCCCGACCACGGCGTTCGACAGGATCTCGCCCGGCGCGCCCGGGGCCCCGCGCACGACCGCCGCCGCCGTGTCGTCGCAGCTCGTCTCGATGCCGAGCACGGTCGCCATGCGCCCTCCGATTGCGCGCCCCTTCCGAGCCCCCTACTAAGGGAGGCCCGCCGAGCCTGACAACGGAGCGCCGATGCCGACCGCCGACCCCACGCCCGACGCGCCGCTGCGGATCGGCACCCGCGGCTCGCCGCTCGCGCTCGCGCAGGCGCACGAGACGCGGGACCGGCTGGCGGCCGCGCACGGGCTGCCGGCCGCGGCCTTCGAGGTGGTCGCGATCCAGACGACGGGCGACGCGGTGCAGGACCGCGCGCTCTCCGAGATCGGCGGCAAGGGCCTCTTCACCAAGGAGATCGAGGAGGGGCTTCTCGCCGGCCGGATCGACATCGCGGTCCACTCGATGAAGGACATGCCGACGGTGCTGCCGGACGGCCTCGCGATCCTCTGCCTGCTGCCGCGCGAGGACGTGCGCGACGTGCTGATCGGGCCGCACGGCTCGGTCGCGGCGCTGCCCGAGGGCGCGGTCGTCGGCTCCTCCTCGCTCCGGCGCCGGGCGCAGCTGCTGCATCGCCGGCCCGATCTTCGCGTCGTGGAATTCCGCGGCAACGTTCAGACCCGGCTCAGGAAGCTGTCCGAGGGCGTGGCGGCGGCGACCTTCCTCGCGGCCGCCGGGCTCCGCCGGCTCGGGCACGACATCGCGGAGATGGGCGCGGCGATCGAGCCCGAGGAGATGCTGCCCGCGGTGGCGCAGGGCGCGATCGGCATCGAGGCGCGGGCCGACGACGCGCGCGTCGCGGCGCTGCTGGCGCCGATCCACGACCGCCCGACCGCCGTGCGCCTCGCCGCCGAGCGCGCCTTCCTCGCCGGGCTCGACGGGTCGTGCCGCACGCCCATCGGAGGGCTCGCGCTGCTCGCCGACGGGCGGGTGCATCTGCGCGGCGAGATCGTTCGGCCGGACGGGTCGGAGCGCCACGCGACCGACCGCGAGGGGCCGGCCTCGGACGCCGCGGCGATGGGCGCGGACGCGGCCGCCGAGCTCCGCGCCCGGGGCGGCGATGGCTTCTTCGACTAGCGCGGGGCGGCGCGCGGTTCTCGTCACCCGGCCGCTCGAGGAGGCGCGCGAGACCGCCGAGCGGCTCGCGGCGGAGGGGGTCGAGGCGCTGCTCTGGCCGCTCACCGCGATCCGGCCGGTGGCCACGGCGCTGCCGGTGCCGCCGACGGCGGACGCGCTGCTGATCACCTCGGCCCACGGGGCGCGCGCCTTCGCCGCGCTCTCGCCGCGGCGCGACCTGCCCGCGCTCTGCGTCGGCGAGCGCACGGCCCGGGTGGCGCGCAGCCTCGGTCTCGCGGCCGTGCCGGCGGGCGGCGACGCCGAGGCGCTGGCCCGGATGGCCCTCGGCACCGGCGCGCGGCATTTTCTCCATCCGCGCGGACGCGACACGGCGGCCGATCTGCCGGCGCGTCTCGCCCCCGCGGGCCGGCGCGTGACCGAGGCGGTCGTCTACGCGGCCGAGGAGACCGGGCCCTGCCCCGCGCCGGTGGCTCACGCGCTCGGCTCGGGGCGGATCGGGGCGGTCGGTCTCTGGTCGGCGCGCAACGCCGCCATCCTCGCGCGCCGGCTGGCCGGCGGGCTGGCGCTCGCGCCCGGCGTGACGGCGGTGGCGATCTCGGCACGGGCGGCCGAGCCGCTTCGGGGCGCGGGCTTCGCGCGGGTGGCCGTGGCCGCCGAACCCGCAGGCCCGGCGATGGTGGCGGCGCTCGCCGCCGCCGTGTAAGCTCGGCCCCGGGCGTGGCGTGGCGTCGCGGAGCGGGTGTGGCCGGGGGTGTCGTCGCGAGGCGATCGTGACGAAACGGTGGCGGAGATTGTTTCCAACGGTTTGGCGGACTAGGCTCCCGCATGGTCGGGCTCGGCGCGGGCCGGCCGTCGGCGGGGGCGCGCCGCCGCGGCGGGCGGTCCGGGCGGGCCGAACGGGGCATCAGGGACGAGGATGAGCGCGATGAGCCGCCGCGACCGGACGCGCGAGCCCGGAGACGACGCCGAGACGGCCGACCCGCTCGCCGAGGACGCCCTCGTCGAGGGCGATCTCGACCACGACCCGGGCGACGACCACCTCGGCGGGTCGCTGGCGACCACGGCGCTGTGGGCCGTGCTCGGCACCCTCGGCATCGCCGCGCTCGCGATCTGGATCGCGCCGCAGCTCGCGCCCCACGTGCCCGAGCCGATCGGCCGCTTCCTCGCGCCGATCCCCTACGCCCTCGAGCGCGACCTCGGCGCCATGCGGGACCGCCTCGCCGAGGCGGAGGCGGCGCGCGAGGCCGAGATCGCGGCGCTCGAGGCGCGCGTCGCGGCGCTGGCCGAGCGGGCGCGCCGCGATCCGCAGCGGATCGCCGCGGCGGCGCGCGACATCGAGCGCCTCGAGGCCGCCGTCGCGACCGCCGGGGCCACCGCCGACGCCGCGCGGGCCGAGAGCCGCGCCGCCACCGCCACCTCCGAGCAGGCCCGCTCCCGGGCCGAGGCCGCGGTCGCCGAGGCCGACGGCGCGAGCGAGGCGGCCGAGCGCCTCGCGGCCGATCTCGCGGCGATCGAGGAGCGGCTCGGCGCGAGCGAGGCCGCGCTCGACGCCGCCCGTCAGGAGCGCACGGACCTCGCCCGCCGCATCGCGAGCTTCGACCGGCGGATCGACACGCTGGGGACCGAGCTCGCGGCGATGCGCGACGCGCTGGCCGGCGCCACCGCGCCGTCGGACGGCGGGGCCGGCGAGCCCGCGCCGGCCGAACTCGGCGCGGCGGTGCGGGCCCTGCAGGCGCGGATCGACGGCCTCGAGGCCGAGATCGCCGAGGTGCCCGAGCCGCTCGGGGCCGAGGCGATGCGCGAGATCGCCGCCGCGGCGGCGGATCGGGCGGCGGCGGCCGCTCTCGCCGAGGCGCGGCGCGACGCCGCCCAAGCGAGCGAGACCGGGGCGCGCGTCGCCGGGCGGATCGGCGCGCTCGAGAGCCGGCTCGCGACCGAGATCGAGGCGCTCCG
>CAZWDE010000173.1:0-6962 GCA_964632555.1 uncultured Limibaculum sp. | reverse complement strand
GTGATGGTCACCGAATGCTCGATGTCGGACAACGTGGCGGCCGAGCTGCCCGAGACCGAGTTCGTGCGGCCCTGCAACATCTGCCCGCACATGAAGCGGATCACGCTCGAGAACATCCTCTGGTCGCTGCACAGCCTGACCGAGGAGGTGACCGTCGAGGAGCGCCACATCGAGCCCGCGCGCCGTGCGGTCGAGGCGATGATCGCCCTCGGCCGGAAGACGCACTGAGCCGGCCCGGTGGCGCGCATGGCCGCCCGCGACACGGCCTGCCCGGGCGAGGGCGCGCTGATCGTCGGCGCCGGCCTCGCCGGGCTCTTCACCGCGCTCAAGCTCGCGCCGATGCCGGTGACGGTGCTCTCGCCGATGCCGCTTGGCGAGGGCGCGTCGTCGGCCTGGGCGCAGGGCGGCGTCGCCGCCGCGCTCCGCGAGGAGGACAGCGCCGAGGCGCACGCCGCCGACACGGTGGCGGCGGGGGCCGGCACCGTCGACGTGACCGTGGCCGCCACGGTCGCCGAGGAAGCCCGCGCGCGGATCGAGGACCTCGTCGCCCTCGGCACGCCCTTCGACCGCGACGCGGCCGGTCGGCTCGTGCAATCCCGCGAGGCGGCGCACTCGGCCCACCGCGTGGTGCGCGTCAAGGGCGACACGGCGGGCAAGGCGATCATGGCGTCCCTGATCGACGCCGTCCGCGCCGCGCCGCGCATCACCCTGATCGAGGGCGTCGCGGTCGACGATCTCGCGATCGCCGGGGGGCGCGTGGCCGGCGTCTTCGCGCGCCGCGTCTCCGACCCGTGGGCCGCGCCGGTGTTTCTGGGCGCCCGCGCCGTGGTGCTCGCCACCGGCGGGATCGGCGGCATCTACGCCGACACCTCGAACCCCGCGCGCGTCCACGGCCAGGGTCTCGGCATGGCGGCCCGCGCGGGCGCCGTGATCCAGGACCCCGAATTCGTGCAGTTCCACCCCACCGGCCTCGCGGTCGACCGCTACCCGACGCCGCTCGCCTCCGAGGCGCTGCGCGGCGAGGGCGCGCGGCTCGTCGACGAGACCGGCGCGGCGGTGATGGCGGGCATCCCGGGCGGCGATCTCGCGCCCCGCGACGTGGTGGCGCGCGCGCTCCACCGCCACATCATGGCCGGCCACCGGGTCTTCCTCGACACGCGGGCGGCGATCGGGGCCGGGATCGACCGGCTCTTCCCAACGGTCGCGGCCGCGGCCCGCGCGGCCGGGATCGACCCGGTGGCCGAGCCGATCCCCGTGCGCCCGATCCAGCACTACCACATGGGCGGCGTGAAGACCGACGCGCGCGGGCGCTCGTCGCTCGAGGGGCTCTGGGCGGTCGGCGAGGTCGCCTGCACCGGGCTCCACGGCGCCAACCGGCTCGCGTCCAACTCGCTCCTCGAGGCGCTGGTCTACGGCGCCCGGGCGGCGGCCGACATCGCGGCCGGGCCGGAGGCGCCCGCGCCCGCCTGCGTCGCGGGCGACGCGGGGCCCGAGGCGGACCTGCTGCCGGCGGCGCCCCTCGCCCGGCTCCGCCGGGTGATGACCGAGCGGGTGGGGCTCGAGCGCGACGCCGAGGGGCTGGTCGCCGCGCTCGCCGAGATCGCCGAGGTCGAGCGGGCCGGGGCGGGCGCCTGCCGGGCGCTCCTCAACATGACCACCGCCGCGACGCTCGTGGCGGCCGCGGCGCTCGCGCGCGCCGAAAGCCGCGGGGGGCACTGGCGGCGGGACGCCCCCGCCACCGATCCGGCGCAGGCGCGGCCGACGCTGATCACCCTCGACGCGGCCCTCGCCGCGCGCGCCGCCGCCGCGCGGGACCGGGCGGCATGAGCCTGCCTCCGCTGCCGGGCCTGATGATCGAGCCCGCGGTGCGCGCCGCGCTCCTCGAGGATCTCGGCCGCGCGGGCGACGTCACCTCCGACGCCGTGATCCCCGAGCGCGCGACCGCCCGCGCCGTGCTGCGCGCGCGCGCGCCCGGCGTGGCGGCCGGGCTCGACGCGGCCGCGCTCGCCTTCGCCCTCGTGGAGCCCGACCTCGCGGTCGAGTGGCACGCGGGCGACGGCACCGCCCTGTCCGAGGGTCAGCCGCTCCTGACGGTCGAGGGGCCGGCGCGCGGCATCCTCGCCGCCGAGCGCGTGGCGCTCAACTTCGCCGGGCGGCTCTCGGGGATCGCCACCGTCACGCGCGGCGTGGCGGACAGCATCGCCCACACGCCGGCGCGCATCGTCTGCACGCGCAAGACGACGCCGGGCCTGCGCCTCTTCGAGAAGCGGGCGGTCCGGGCCGGCGGCGGGTTCAACCACCGCTGGGGCCTCGACGACGCGATGCTGATCAAGGACAACCACATCGCCGTCGGCGGCGGGATCGCGGCGGTGCTGGGGCGTGCGCGGGCGGCGGCCGGGCATCTGGTGAAGATCGAGATCGAGGTCGACCGGCTCGAGCAGCTCGAGGCGGTGCTGGCCGCCGGCGGCGCCGATTGCGTGCTGCTCGACAACATGGGCCTCGACGATCTGCGCGCGGCCGTGGCGCTGGCGGCGGGCCGCGTGCTGCTCGAGGCGTCGGGCGGGATCACGCCCGAGACCGCGCCGGCGATCGCCGAGACCGGGGTGGGCTGCCTGTCGGCCGGGTGGCTCACCCATTCCGCGCCGACGCTCGATCTCGGCCTCGACATCGACTGAGCGGCGCCGCGCGCCGGCGGTGTCAGCGTTGGGAGAGGCGCAGCTTGGGCCGGTAGAACACGTGATCGCCGATCCGGGCGGTCCGCACCAGCCGGCTCGACCACGACGGCCGCACATGGCTCGCGTGGTAGTGGGTGGCCTGCCCGGTCAGGATCCGGGGCCGCCCGCGCAGCATGACCCACGCGACCTTGCCGACCCGCGCGAACGCGTCCTCCGAGCGCGGCTCGTCCGACTTGCCGTCGCAGCGGTAGGAGAACTGGCAGCCGCCGCCGGCCGCCTCGCCCTGCCGGATCACGCCGCACACCGTGTCGGGATAGGCGTCGCTGTCGACGCGGTTCAGGATCACCTCGGCCACCGCGACCTGCCCGAGCAGCGTCTCGCCGCGCGCCTCGAAATAGAGCGCCTCGGCGAGGCACTCCCAGGCCCGCGTCGGCTGGCCCACGCGCACCGCCTCGATCGCGCCGAGATCCATGGCGCCGCTGCCGTCGGCGCTCAGCAGCGCGAGCGAGGCGTGGGCGTGCGCGCCGGTGATGGCGTCGGCGGTCTCGGCGTCCTCGGCGGCGAGCCGCGACAGCCGGTCCTCGTGCGCGCCCGCCGCGCCGCCGGGGGTGCGCCCGGCGCGGCGCGAGAGGCGGGTCATCTGCCGGAAGGTCTCGGTCTCGGCGAAGGCCGAGAGCGCCTGCCGCTCGGTGCCGACCGCGGCCGACAGCGCGCGGAGCGCGCCCGGCGCGACGCCGCGGCTCGCGGGCGCGAGATCGGCGCTCGCCGCCGCGGGGCCGGCCCGCGCGGCGAGCCACAGGGCGAGGAGGCCGAGGGCCGGGAGAGCGCGCCATGGACGCCGTGGGGTGTGGGGCGATCGTGTCGCTCGCATCACGCATACCTCTTCTCAGGCCCGTGGGGCGGGGCCGGAAACGCGGTAACGCGGGCCGCGCTGCGCTGGCCCGCCCGAACACGCAGCCGATGTACCCTCAATCGCGCCGCGACGGAAGGGCGGGGCGGCCGGGCGGGCGCGCCGGGGCGCCCGCGAGCGACTCGAGCGCCCCGTCGAAAGCCCGCTCGAGAGCGGCGGCGCGGGCCGCCCATGCGGCGAATGGACGCGACGGGTCGAGATCGCCCAGAAGTTGCGCGCGGCGCGCACCCCCGACCGCCCCGAACCGCTCGACGAGCTGGACCGCGTGCCAGCGCCGGATCTGCGCCGCGCGGTCGGGCAGGGCGATTTCGGCGAGCCGGCCCGAGAGCTCGCCGAGGCCCGCGCCGCTCTGGGCCGAGCAGGCGATCACGGCCGGCGCGCGCGAGCCCGCGGTGACCGAGAGCGCCCCGCGGAGATCGGCGACCGTGCGCTCCGCGAGCGGGCCGAGATCGGCCTTGGTCACCGCGACGACGTCCGGGATCTCCATCACGCCCGCCTTCATGAACTGGAGCGCGTCGCCCGAGGCGGGCTGGGCGCAGAGCACCACGGCGTCGGCGAGCCCGGCCACCGCGGTCTCGGACTGCCCGACGCCCACCGTCTCGACGAGCACCCGGTCGAACAGCGCCCGCATCAGGACCATGGCGGGGAAGGTGATCGCCGCGAGCCCGCCGAGCCGGTCCCGCGCGGCCATCGAGCGCAGGAAGACGCCGGCGTCGGCCGGGTCGGTGGCGATGCGCGTGCGGTCGCCGAGGAGCGCCCCGCCCGACAGCGCCGAGGAGGGATCGACCGCGATCACGCCGACGGTGAGCCCCTCGGCCCGCCAGCGCCGCACCAGCGCATCGGCGAGGCTCGACTTGCCGACCCCCGGCGGCCCCGTCAGCCCGACCGTGCGGCCCGCGGGCTCGGCGGCGGCGGCATCGAGGAGCGCCGTGGTCGCCCCGGCCTCGGGCCGCGCCTCGATCGCCGCGAGCGCCTGCGCCAGCGCCCGCTTGCCGCCCGCGCGAAGCCCGGCAAGGCCGGGACCGCTCACGGCCGCGCCCGCAGCCGGGCCTGCGCCGCCGCGAGCCGCGCGACGGGCAGCCGGTAGGGCGAGCAGGAGACGTAGTCGAAGCCCGCGCGCTCGCAGAAGTCGATCGAGTGCGGGTCGCCGCCGTGCTCGCCGCACAGGCCGATGGCGATCCCCGGATTGGCCTGCCGGGCGCGCGCGATCGCGAGGCCGATGATCTCGCCCACCCCTTCCTCGTCGATGCGGTGGAAGGGGTCGTGGGCGAAGACGCCGGCCTCGACATAGTCGGCGATGAAGCGGCCCGCGTCGTCGCGCGAGAGGCCGTAGAGCATCTGCGTCAGGTCGTTGGTGCCGAAGGACAGGAAGTCGGCCCGCCGCGCGATGTCGCCCGCGCGGAGGCAGGCCCGCGGCGTCTCGATCATCACGCCGACATGGTACGCGACCGCATAAGCGGCCGCGACCGCGTCGATCCGCGCGCGCACCACCTCGAGCTCGCGCACGGTCGAGACGAGCGGGATCATGATCTCGGGGCGCACGCGCGCGCCGCCGGTGCCGGCCTCGGCCGCCGCCTCGAAGATCGCCTCCACCTGCATCTCGTAGATCTCGGGATAGGCGATGCCGATGCGGCAGCCGCGCCGCCCCAGCATCGGGTTGAACTCGGCGAGCTCGCGCGCGCGCGCCACCACCCGCTCGACCGGCAGCCCGAGAAGCTCGGCGACGCCCGCCATCTCGTCCGCGCCGTGGGGCAGGAACTCGTGGAGCGGCGGATCGAGCAGGCGGATCACCACGGGCCGGCCTGCCATCTCGGCGAAGAGCGCGGCGAAGTCGCCCGCCTGCATCGGCTTCAGCCGCGCGAGCGCGGCGCGGCGGGCCTCCGGGCTGTCGGCGAGGATCATCTCCTGCATCGCCGCGATCCGGCCGCGCTGGAAGAACATGTGCTCGGTGCGGCAGAGCCCGACCCCCTCGGCGCCGAAGCGGCGGGCGACGGCGGCGTCCTCGGCCGCGTCGGCGTTGGCGCGGAGCCCGAGGCGGCGCGCGGCGTCCGCCCAGCCCATCAGCCGCGCGAACTGGCCCGAGACCTCGGGCGGGCGGGTCTCGACCGCGCCCGCGATCACGCGCCCGCCGGCGCCGTCGACCGTGAGCGTGTCGCCCGGGCCGAAGACGCGCCCGTCGGGCGCGGTCAGCCGCGCGGTCCCGCGGTCGAGGCGGAGCGTGCGGGCGCCGACGACGCAGGGCCGCCCGAGCCCGCGGGCGACGAGGGCGGCGTGCGAGGTCATGCCGCCGCGCACCGTCAGCACGCCGGCCGCCGCGTGCATGCCGCGGATGTCCTCGGGGCCGGTCTCGATGAGCGCGAGGATCGCCGGGCGTCCCTCGGCCGCGCTCGCCTCGGCCGCGTCGGGCGAGAAGACGAGCGGGCCCGAGGCCGCGCCCGGCGAGGCCGCGAGGCCGGTCGCCAGCACGTCGGCCGGCGCATCGGGCGCGACGGTGGGGTGCAGCTGCTCGGTGAGGCTCGCCGGGTCGACGCGGAGCAGCGCGCGCGCCCGGTCGGTCGCGCCGGCCTCGGCGAGCTCCACGGCCACGGCGAGCGCCGCGCGGGGGAGATGGCGCACCGGACGCAGGTCGAGGAGACGCACCGCCCCGTCCTCGACCACCACCGAGACGACGAAGCTCTCGCCGAAGGCCGATTCGAGCCGCTCGGCCATCTCGGTGAGGCGCGCCGCCACCTCGGGTGCCGTCTCCGCGAGCGCGGGCCCGGGCAGGCCGAGCGCGGCGCGCTCCTCGGCGGTCAGCACCTGCGGCGCGCGCACGCCCGACAGCGCGTCCTCGCCCAGCGACTGCGCGAGGAAACGCCCCCGGTCGAGCACCGCGCCCGTGGTCTCGCAGCGGCGCTGGAGCTGGCCCGAGCCCGAGACGCCCGGTCCGATCCCGTGCGCCATCGCCTGCAGGATCAGCGCGCGCGGCGCCTCCGGCCCGAGGCCGCGGAGCCGCAGCCGCGCTTCGGCCCGGGGAGCCGCGAGCGCGCGGGCCTGCGCGGCGAGGGCGGCCGCGACCTGCTCGGCCGGATCGTCGGGCAGGGCGAGACCCGCCTCGGCGATGCGCTCGAGGATCGCCTCGGCGAGCCGGTCCTGTTCGTCCGGCGGCAGATCCGCCTCCGTCTCGGCCCCGAGGGAGCGCAGGCGATCGTGCCCCATGGCCTCCAGCGCCCCGGCCTCGAGCCCCAGAACGTGGCGGGCATAGGCCGCGACCGCGCGGCGGCGGAGATCGCTCGCGGCGCGCGGGCCGAGGCGCTCGGCGAGCCGCGCGCGGGCGGCGGTCGCGCCGAGGCCGAGGATCGCCGGCGCCACGGCGCCGAGCCCCGGCGTGCCCGGCC
>CAZWDE010000172.1:0-7008 GCA_964632555.1 uncultured Limibaculum sp. | reverse complement strand
GCGGCCATTTTCACGGCGGCGGGCGCCGCCAACGCATTCACGATCGACAGCAGCACCTACGGCGTTTGCCTTTCGCCGCAGACCACCAGTTGCTCGATCGGCCAGGCGACGCTGACGGCCAAGCCACTCGACGCCGTCTTCGTCGAACAGGATTTCGAGGGCCTAAAGGGTCTTGGCGTCGAAGATGATGGGATTGTGAAAAGCAATCCCGATAAGGAAATCCAAGGCCAGAAGGACGAGATGATCGTGATGGACTTCACCGCCTTTTCGGGCGGCGGACTCATCCTCGATGAAATCGTTCTCGGTCAGTACTACAACCCGGATGAATTTCGCAATGATCCAACCGAGATCGCGATCATTGACGTAACCTTCGCCAACGGCATGGGGACCGAGACGCTGAAGCTGACAAACTTCGGCAACGAGGCGGACGGCGACGGTTCAACTGCAGGCTTCACTGTTGAGAGCAACTCCGAGGCACGTAATTCGATCAACGATGTCGTCGATCTCATCGTGGCCGACATCCAGCGCATCAGCACCGAGACCGGCGAGTTCGTGTTGAGCAACCTCTTTGGGGGCAAGCGCGTCGCGACGCTGACCTTCTCGGCCGGCAACAACCCGACCCAGAATGATGGCAGTGACTATTCGGTCGTCAGCGTGTCGGCGATCCCGGTGCCGGCGCCGTTCGCGCTGCTGCTCGCGGGCCTCGGCGGGCTCGGCTTCCTCTCCTGGCGCCGTCGCTCGGCCGCCTGAACAGCCGGCTGCCGGCCGACTTCTCGCCGTACTGATCGGGAGCGCCTCCGGGCGCTCCTTTCCGTTCGGGCGCGGTTTCGGCAGGGCGGGCGGCTCACTCGGCGGCGGGCGCGGGCGCGGCGAGGTCGAGCACGGTCTCGCGCCCGTCGAGCCGGACCGAGGTGACCGTGACGCGGGGTTCGCTGTCGCGCTGGAAGAGCAGCCGCGCGATCGGATTGATGAAGTGGGTCTCGATCTTGTTGCCGATGCCGCGGCCGCCGTCGCCGAGCTCGGCGATGCAGATGTCCATCAGCTCGGCCTTGGCCTCGTCGGTCAGCGTGACGACGACGCCGTGCTCCTCGAAGATCGCCGTCAGCACGCGCTTCAGCACCGCGTCGAAGATGATCCGGGCCGACTTGATCTGGATGAACTCGAAGGCGACGATGTTCTGGCCCATGCGGTTCATCAGCTCGGGCCGGCGGAGCTCGTAGCGGAAATAGTCGCCCACCGCCTTGGTCAGCTTCTCCTGCAGCGCGTCGTGGGTGTCGGAGGGCAGGATGTTCTGGCCCATGTTGGTCGAGCGGTCGCCCCCGACGATGCCGACATTCGAGGTGAAGATGATCAGCGCCTCGGAGAAGAAGCCGGTCTCGCCGCGCGTGTCGGTCAGCCGGCCGTCGTCGAGGATCTGGAGGAACGCGTCGAGGATGCGCGGGTGGCCCTTCTCGATCTCGTCGAAGAGGAAGACCGAGAAGGGCCGCGCGCGCACGGCGTTCACGAGCTCGCCGCCGTTCTCGTGGCCGGGCGCGCCGGGGGGCGGGCCGATCAGGCGGCCGATCGATTCCTCGTTGACGAACTCCGACATGTCGAAGCGCTGCATCAGCGTCTCGTCGCCGAACAGCACCTCGGTCACGGCCTTGGCGAGCTCGGTCTTGCCGACGCCGGTGGGCCCGACGAAGAAGAGGACGCCGCGCGGGCGGTTGCCGCGCGTCGAGGTCTGCGCGCCCGAAAGCCCCATGATCGAGCGCACGAGGATGTCGTAGGTCTTCTCGACCGCGCGCGTCTGCCCCTTCACCCGCTTCTCGAGCACGCCCATCGCGTTCTTGACGCGCGAGCGCATCACCCGCGAGGTCCACGGGTTGCGCGTCGTGCCGATGCGGTAGCTGCGGAGCGCGTCGCCGAGGCGGTTGAGCCCCATCCCCTCGGCGCGGGCCAGCTCGCCGACGCCGCGCATCTCGGTCAGGGTCATGCCGTCGCACCGCAGCGCGAACTGCTCGATCTTCTGCTCGCGGCTCTCGGCGCGGAGACCGCCGCCGCCGAGCCCCTCCGCGAGACGCGCGGCATAGGCGTAGCGGTCGCCGAGATCGGGCAGGCCGACCGAGATGTCGCGCACCGCCGCGTTGCGGGTGGCGAACCACTCGGGCAGGTCGCCCGGCCGCTCGACGATCCAGAGCACCGGGTTCCGCGGCGGGAAGTCGAACTCGCCGCCCGGGCGCTCGGGCGCGGGGCCGCGGGCGAGCTTGTCCATCGCGATGAAGGCGCGCTCGACCGCCGGATCGCCGACCGCGAAGAGCCGCGAGGCGTAGTCGACGATCAGGCCGATCGGCAGCCGCCCCTCGGTCGTGACCGCGGTGACGAGCTCGCTCAGCCGCTCGGCGGTGAGCGCGGGCTCGCCGAGACGGATGCCGCATTCCGCGAGCACCGAGGCGAGGCGCGGGTCGCAGCCCTCGTGGAGGCGGAGCCCGGCCACGACATCGTGCACGAGAAGCCCGAGATAGCCGCGCGCCTGCAGCACGCGCCAGACCGCGCCCTCGAAGGGCACGAAGTCGAGCCCGCCCTCGGCGGGCACCGGGAAGAGGTCGCGCACATTGCCCGAGACCACGAACTGCGCGCGGATCGCGAGGCCCGAGGACAGCTCCTCGAGCCAGGTGGGCGGGGTGTACTCGCCCGAGCCCGTCGCCGCCGCTCCGCCCTTGGCCGTGTCCGTCAAACCCGCCCCCGCTCGCTGCCGCCGCGCCCGCCTGTCGTCGGACCCGCACGACAATGACGCCTCAATGCCCTGACGGCGAGGCGAAAATTGGGCGGCCCGGCGCGCGCGGGCGCCGGGCCGGCCCGAGGACCCGCGGGCGAGGGCCTCAGCCCTCGAGCCAGGCGCGCTCGAAATGCATCTCGCGGGCCTGGTGGCGCTCGTAGCCGTGCAGCTCCGGCGCGTGGTGGAGATACATCTTCCGCCAGAAGGGCTGGACGATGATGCCGGCCTCGCGGAGCATGGTCTGCAGCCGCTCCATCACCGCGCGGCGCTCGTCGGCCTCGTAGATCGCCAGCGCCTCGTCGAGCGCCGCGTCGAACTCGGGATTGGCGTAGCCCGTCTCGTTCCACGCCGCGCCCGAGCGGTAGGCGAGCGCGAGGACCTGCACGCCGAGCGGGCGCCCGCCCCAGTCGGTGACCGAAAAGGGATACTTGGTCCAGTTGTTCCAGAACGTCGCGCCGGGGATCACCGTGCGCTTGGCCGTCAGGCCCGCGTCGCGCAGCATGGAGGCGACCGCGTCCATCGTCGTGCGCTGCCAGTCGCCGTCGATCGAGATCAGCTCGAAGGCGGTGTCGGCGTGGCCGGCCTCGGCGAGCATGGCGCGCGCCGCCTCGGGATCGTGCGCGGGCGGGGGGATCTCGGCGTATTCCGGATGCATCGGGCCCACATGGTGATCCTCGCCGACGAGACCCCGCCCCTCGACCGCGAGCTGCATGACGATCGCGTTGTTGACCGCCGACTGGATGCCGCGGCGCACGCGCACATCGGTGTAGGGCTCGGCGGTCACGTTCATCCGGGCGACGATGGTCTGCGCGGTCTCCTTCTCGCGCTGCACGAGGCCGAGCGCGTCGAGCGCCTCGATCTGGTCGGCCGGGCTCTCGTCGTTGACGTGGATCTCGCCCGCCTCGAGCGCGGCGACCACCGCGACCTGGTCGGTGCCGTAATCGATGAACTCGATGCCGTCGAGATAGGGCTCGCCGCCCCACCACGCGCCGTTCTCGCGGCGCCGCACGACCGCGCGGTTGGCGATCTTGAATTCCTCGAGCTCGAACGGCCCGGTCCCGATCGGGGCCTGCGAGAGGCTCGTCTCCTCGCCGAAGTCGCGGTGCACGATGAGCGCGGGATAGTCCGACATGGCGGCGATCAGCGAGATGTCCGGGCTCGGCAACACGAGGCGCACGGTGTGCTCGTCGACCCGGTCGATCACGCCCTCGGCGAGCTTGCCGGTGTCCGGGTCGATCAGCGTCGAGAAGGCGTTGGCCATCGAGTTGCCCTCGACGGTCCGGTCGCACCAGCGCGTGATGTTGAAGATCACGTCGTCCGCCGTGAAGGCGTCGCCGTTGGTCCAGGTCACGCCCTGGCGCAGCCGCAGGCGGTACTCGCGCGCGTCGTCGCTGACCTCCCATTCGTCGAGCAGCAGCCCGGAGAAGGTGAAGTCCGGCTCCCAGCGCACCAGCGTCTCGCAGAACTGGCGCCCGACATTGGCCATCTCCGGCCAGTCGAAGCGGCGGGGGTCCTCCATCGGCATCACGCGCATCCCGACGCGGAGGGTCCCGCCGCGCTGCGGCGTGCCCTGCGCGGCCGCCGGGCGGGGGAGCCCGAGCAGGCCGTAGGCGGCGGCCGTGGAGGCGCCGAGGGTCGAGGCGAGGGCGAGGAATTCGCGCCGGTCGAGCCGGCCCTCGCGCGCGGCCTCGGCGAGGCGGAGCACCTGCGGGCGCTGGCGCCCCAGATCGAGCTCGGTGAATCGCGGGGTTTCGTGGGTGTTGCGCGTCATGGGAGCGGTCCCTTGCTGTCCGATCGGTGGGTCGTGCCGCAGGAACAGCCGGTCGACCGCCCGTGGCCGCCGGATCCGGGATATCCCCGTGGAGCGCCAAAGAATAGCGAGGCGGGGTCGCAGGTCCACCCCGCGAATGCCACCATCGCCGCGCAATCCGGAAAGCCGTCTCGTTTCGTCGCGACCCCGCGCCGACTTTCGCAAATCGGCGCCGGCGGGCATGGCGGCCAGCGCGCCCCGCGCCCGATATTTCCGGATGCCCGGCGAATTTCGGCGCGGCGCTCGATTTAGAAGCGATCCGCGACGGACGCGAGCGGGCGCTCCGCGATCGCTCTTCACCCGGCGGGCGTTGCCGGCCTAGACTGGCGCGGGCAGGCGGCGCGGCGCGCCGGCCCGGGCGGAAGCGCGGAGGAGCGGCATGGGCCAGCCGGCACCGGCGGAGGGGAGCCACGGATGACGCGCGCGGCGCCGCTCGCCGGAACCCGCGTGCTCGATCTGACCAACGTGCTCGCCGGCCCCTTCTGCTGCCACCAGCTCGCCCATCTCGGCGCCGAGGTGATCAAGATCGAGGCGCCGGGGCGCGGCGACCTCGCCCGCAACCTCGGCGCCGATCCCGAGCTCAACGCGCGCGGCATGGGCGTCTCGTTCCTCGCCCAGAACGCGGGCAAGGCGTCGGTGACGCTCGATCTCAAGCACCCGAGCGGCAAGGCGCTTCTCGAGCGGCTGGTCGGCACCGCCGACGTCCTCGTCGAGAATTTCCGACCCGGCGTCATGGAGCGCCTCGGGCTCGGCGCGGAGCGGCTCCGCGCGGCGAACCCGCGTCTCGTCTATTGCGCGATCTCGGGCTTCGGGCAGGACGGCCCCTGGGTCGCGCGCCCGGCCTACGACCAGATCGTGCAGGGCGTCTCGGGCGTGATGTCCGTCACCGGCGACGCCGCCAGCGCGCCGCTGCGGGTGGGGTTTCCGGTCGCCGACACGGTGGGCGGGCTGACCGCCGCCTTCGCGGTGGCGGCCGCGCTCAACGCCGAGCCGCGGGGCTGCGTGATCGACGTCTCGATGCTCGAGTCGCTGCTCGCGGCGATGGGCTGGGTGGTGTCCAATCACCTGATCGGCGGTGTCGAGCCCGCGGCCCACGGCAACGAGAACCCGACCTCGGCGCCGTCGGGCACCTTCCGCACCGCCGAGGGGCTCCTCAACATCGCCGCCAACCGGGACGAGCAGTGGCACGCGCTCGCGCGCCATCTCGGGCGCGACGACCTGCTCGCCGATCCGGCCTACGCGACGCGCGAGGACCGCAAGCGCAACCGCGACGCCCTCCGCGCCGAGCTCGAGACGGCGCTCGCGGGCCGGTCCGCCGCGGCCTGGGCGGAGGCGCTCAACCGGGTCGGGGTGCCGGCCGGCGCGGTGCTGACGGTGCCCGAGGCGCTCGCCGCGCCACCGGTGGCGGACCGCGGGTTCCTCGCGACCTTCGCGGACGCGCCGGGCGTCGGGCGCGACATCACGGTCGTGCGCACCGGGCTCCGGATCGACGGCGCGCGGCCGGCGGTCGACCGTCCGCCGCCGGAGCTCGGCGCCGACGCCGACCGGGTGTGGCGCGCGCTCGGCCTCGAGGCCGAGGAGATCGCCGCGCTGCGCTCGGAGGGGGTGCTGTGAGCGGGCCCGAGACCGACGGCTCGGATATCGCCGACTGGTGGCGCACCGCGATCATCGACATGGAGCCGGGGCGCATCGCGCTCCGCGGCCATCCGATCGAGGCGCTGATCGGCACGCTCTCCTTCCCGCAGATGGTCTGGCTGATGACGCGCGGCGCGATCCCGACCGAGCCGCAGGCGCGGCTCCTCGAGGCGGCGCTGGTCGCCGCCGTCGACCACGGCCCGCAGGCGCCGTCGATCGCCGCGGCGCGCATGGCCGTCACCTGCGGCCTGCCGCTCAACGCCGCGCTGGCCTCGGCCGTCAACATGCTGGGCGATGTCCACGGCGGGGCCGGGGAGCAGGCGGTCGAGCTCTACCGCGCCGTCGAGGCCGCCCGGGCCGCCGGGGCCGAACCCGACGCGGCCGCCCGCGACGCGATCGCCCGCTGGCGCGCCGAGCGGGGCCGCTACCTGCCGGGCTTCGGCCACCGCTTCCACCGGCCGGTCGACCCGCGCGCGCCGCGGCTGCTCGCCCTTGTCGACGCGGCCGCCGAGGCCGGCACGGTCGAGGGCCGGATCGCCGCCGCGGCGCGCGCCGTCGAGGCCGCCCTCGCCGCCGAGAAGGGCGCGCCGGTGCCGATGAACATCGACGGGGCGACGGCCGTCATCTACGCCGAGCTCGGCTTCGCGGCGCCGCTGGCGCGCGGGCTCTTCTGCCTCTCGCGCTCGGTCGGCATCCTCGCGCACGCCTGGGAGCAGATGGGGCAGGGCGGCCGCAACAAGGGACCGACGCCGCCGCGCTACCGCTGGACTTACGACGGCTGACCGGGGCGCGGCGACCGCATCGC
>CAZWDE010000171.1:5264-7103 GCA_964632555.1 uncultured Limibaculum sp. | reverse complement strand
CCGGCGGCGAAGACGCCCGGCAGCGCGCGCAGCATGAGACGCGCGTCGAGCGCCGACCAGGCGACGCCGCCCGCCGAGGAGATCGCCTCGGCGATCGGGCGGGGCCCGAGGACGCGGAGCGGCAGCGCCTTGATCGCGCGCGCGGTGGCGGCCGGATCGGCGAGCGCCCCGGGCGCCGCCTCGCGGAGCAGCGCGGCCTTCACGCCGGAAATCCGCGCGCGCTTGCGGAGATGGTTGGCGAGGCTGTCGCGGCCCCGGGGCTCGGCAAGGCGGCGCGCGAGGTCGGCCTCCGCGCGGTCGGGCGCGAGATCGAGCGTGAGCCACGGGTCGTCGGGCAGCCGGTCGCGGAGCGCGGCCGAGACGGCGTAGACCGCGCTTCCCTCGATCCCCGTGGCGGTGACGACGAACTCGCCGCGCACCGAGAGGGCGCCGAGCGCGAGGCGCACCGGCTTGACCGGCGCTCCGGCGAAGCGGCGCATCGGCGCCGACCACGCCACGTCGAAGCCCATGTTGGCCGGGCGGAAGGCCCGCACCGGCACGCCGGCGGCCGCGAGCCAGGGCACCCACGCGGCGTCGGAGCCGAGCCGCGGCCACGAGGCGCCGCCGAGCGCGAGCACCGTGGCGCGCGCCGCCAGGCGCCGCGGGCCCTCGGGCGTCTCGAAGCGGAGCGCGCCGGCGTCCCAGCCGGTCCAGCGCCACCGCGTGCGGATCTCGGCCGCCGCGAGCCGCGCGAGCCAGCGGCGGAGGAGCGGCGATCCCTTCATCGCCACCGGGAAGACGCGGCCCGAGGAGCCGGCGAACATCGCCTCGCCGAGGCCCTCGGCCCAGGCCCGCGCGGTGGCGGGACCGAAGGCCGCGAGCATCGGCGCGAGGCGCTCCGCCGCCTCGCCGAAGGCCGCGCGGAAGCGGTCGGGCGGCTCGTCCTTGGTGAGGTTGAGGCCCGACTTGCCCGCCATCAGCCATTTGCGCCCGACGGTCGGCTTGCCCTCGAGCACCACCGGCCGGATGCCGGCCGCGAGCGCCGCCTCCGCGGCCGCGAGGCCCGCGGGCCCGCCCCCGACGATGGCGAGATCGACCGGCTCCGCCCCTAGCCGATCAGCTTCCGCGTCGTCTCGCATGCGCGTTTCAGCCGTTTGGCGAGGGCGGAGACCCGGCCCGGATTGCGCTCCTTGTCGCCGATCGCGTCCTGCAGGTCCTGCAACCTGCGCCTGAGCTCGCCGACGGCGGTTTCGATGTCGGAATGGTTGTCGCGGGGCATTCTGCTGTCCTCCCGGTCGTTCCCCGGCTCGCCCCGCCGCCCGGCGCGGATCAGAGGCTGCCGTCGAAGTCTTCGCTGTCGAGATTGATGGCCTCGACCCGGCGCTCGATCCGCCGGACCACGCCCAGCTCCTTGTCGCCCTGGCTCCGATACTGATGCCAGAGCGTCATCCCCTTGATCAGCCGGCTGCAGTTCTCCTCCATGAGCGCGAGCTGGCGCTTGACCTTCGTGTAGTCCTTGTCGCGGATCCCTGTCTTGCCGAGTGTCTGCTCGATCTCGGCAAGGGTGCGGTCGAGCTCCGACGAGGTCTGGTCGACATGATCCTCGTGGGTCCCGGCCTTGGCATAGGCCGTGCGCGCCCGCCCCTCGGAGGTCTGAAGGTGGGTGATCAGCTTCGCGGCCGCGACGGCGCCCTTTCCGCCTTTCTTGGCGGCCTTGCCCAGCGTCTTCCGAACCTTGCCGCCGATCTTCCCGATCTCGGCCATCGCCTTGCCGCCCGGCATGCCCGCCTCCGCTCCGCCATCCGTCGTCAAGCCTAACCCGCGCCGAGTGCATTTCGCAACGACGCGGTCGCACGCCGG
>CAZWDE010000171.1:0-5164 GCA_964632555.1 uncultured Limibaculum sp. | reverse complement strand
TCGTCAAGCCTAACCCGCGCCGAGTGCATTTCGCAACGACGCGGTCGCACGCCGGTCGCACGCCGGGCTCGCGGCGGCCGCGCGCGAGGCGCGGCTCAGCCGCTGCCGAAGGTGCCGGCGACCTCGTACATCACCGGCTCGAAGCCGCGGCAGAGCGCGTTGAACCGCCGGTTGCGCGCGCGCATCTCGTCCGAGCGCAGCATGGCGAGGAAGTCCTCGCGCCGTTCCCACTGGGAATAGTTGGCGATCCGCGTCTGCGCGTCGTTGACGTGGAGCCCGGCGGCGATGAAGCCCTTCTGGTGGCGGATGAAGCTCTCATAGGCGTCGCGCAGCGCCTCGAGCAGGTCCTCGCAGTTGCCGGGGCTGGTCTCGAAGGTGGTGATCACGGTCTGCAGGCTGCGCTCGCGGGAGATCGTCGGCATGGGTGCGCTCCTTGGCGTTGTGGCCGGGGCCGCGAGCCTATCAGGCCGGGCGGGGCGCGCGAACGGGGCCGCTTTGACCGGCCGGGGCCCGGGCCCATACTCCGCGCCATGGGACGGGCGCGGCGGCGATCGTGGGACGGGCCCGCCGGCGGGGCGGAGGGCGCGGACGCGGCCGATCCGGTCTGCCCGCTCTGCGGCCGGCCGATCCCGCCCGCGGCGCGGCAGTCGCTCCACCATCTCGTGCCCAAGCTCAAGGGCGGGCGCCACGGGCCGACCGTGCTGCTGCACCAGATCTGCCACAACGAGATCCACGCGGCGCTGACCGAGGCCGAGCTCGCGCGGCGCTACAACACCGTGGAGGCGCTGCGCGCCCATCCCCGGATCGCGCGCTTCGTCGACTGGGTTGCGGGCAAGCCGCCGACGTTCCATACCCGCACCGCCGGCGGGCCGCGCCGGCGCCGCTGACCCCGCCCGCCCGGAGCCCCATGAGCGAGACCCGACGCAGCGTCCTGATCACCGGGTGCTCCTCGGGGATCGGCCACCACGCCGCCCACGCGCTCGCGGGGCGCGGCTGGCGCGTCTTCGCCGCCTGCCGCAAGGCCGAGGACTGCGCCCGTCTCCGGCAGGAGGGGCTCGAGAGCCCGCGGATCGACTACCAGGACGGGGCCACGATCGCCGCCGGCCTCGCCGAGGTGCTGGAGGCGACCGGCGGCCGGCTCGACGCGCTCTTCAACAACGGCGCCTTCGCCTCGCCCGGCGCGATCGAGGACCTGCCGACCGACGCGCTCCGCGCGATCTTCGAGGCCAACTTCTTCGGCTGGCACGAGCTGACGCGCCGCGTGCTCCCGGTGATGCGCCGGCAGGGCGCGGGCCGGATCGTGCAGAACTCCTCGGTGCTCGGCTTCGCCGCGCTCAAGATGCGGGGCGCCTACAACGCCACCAAGTTCGCGCTCGAGGGCTACACCGACACGCTCCGCCTCGAGCTTCGCGGCACGGCGATCCACGCGGTGCTGATCGAGCCCGGCCCGGTGCGCACCCGCATCCGCGAGAACGCCCGGGCGCATTACGAGCGCTGGATCGACCGCGAGGGCTCGGTCTGGGCCGCCTTCTACCGCGAGACGCTCGAGCCCCGGCTCTACGCCGAGGACCCGCCCTGGGACCCGGGCGAACTCTCCTGCGCCGCGACCACCGCCAAGCTGATCCACGCGCTCGAGAGCCGCCGCCCGCGCCCGCGCTACTACGTCACGACGCCGACCCATGTGGCGGGCGCGCTCAAGCGGCTGCTGCCGACGCGCGCGCTCGACTGGGTGCTCTCGCGGGGTTAGCCCTGTTCGCGGCGCCTCGCCCGCGCTAGGTGTGGCTCCATGACAGAGGGTTTCTTCTATGCGGCGGTGGTCGCCTGCCTCTTCACCGCGGTCGTGCTGATGGTGGGCGTGCTCGCCTTCGGGCTCGGGCGCTCCAATCCCACCTTCTCCAACAGGATGATGCGGCTGCGCATCATCGGGCAGTTCGTGGCCGTCGTCTTGATCATGGCGACGATCCTCGCCATGCAGGCGAGCTGACGGAGCGGAGGGAGAGGCATGGTCGTCCTCAACAAGATCTACACGCGCACGGGCGACGCGGGCGAGACCGCGCTGGGCGACGGCAGCCGGGTCGCCAAGCATTCGGCGCGGGTCACGGCCTACGGCACGGTCGACGAGCTGAACGCCACGCTCGGCCTCGCCCGGCTGCACGCCGAGGGCGCGATGGACGAGGCGCTGGCGCGGATCCAGAACGATCTCTTCGATCTCGGCGCCGATCTCTGCCGCCCGCACATGGAGCGCGACGCCGAGGCGGGGCATCCGCCGCTCCGCATGGTGGCGAGCCAGGTCGAGCGTCTCGAGGCCGAGATCGACGCGATGAACGCGGGGCTCGCGCCGCTCCGGAGCTTCGTGCTGCCGGGCGGCACGGCGCTCGCGGCGCATCTCCATCTGTCGCGGACGGTCTGCCGGCGGGCCGAGCGGCTGTCGATCGCGCTGGCGACCGTCGAGGGGGTCAACGAGGCCGCGCTGATCTATCTCAACCGGCTGTCGGACTGGCTTTTCGTCGCGTCGCGGGCGGCGAACGACGACGGCGCGCGCGACGTTCTCTGGGTGCCGGGGAAGACCCGCTGACGGGGCGGTCGCATCGCCGCGGTCTGGGGACACGGGGTGGTCGTCGTGGGGGTGCGGTGGCGAAGGCGGTTCTCTCGGCGGTGATCCTCTGGCTCGGGCTCGCCGGCGCGTGGGCGGCGCAGCCGGGCAACCCGCTCGACGCGGCGGGGATCTGCCGGCTGATCGCGGCCTCGGCCGAGCGGCACGGCCTCGACCGGGATTTCTTCGCGCGGCTGATCTACAAGGAGAGCCGCTTCGACGCCCGGGCGCTGTCCCCCGTGGGCGCGCAGGGCATCGCCCAGTTCATGCCCGCCACCGCGGCGGAGCGCGGGCTCAAGGATCCGTGGGACCCGCACCAGGCGATCCCGCATTCGGCCTATTTCCTCGCCGATCTGCGGCGCCAGTTCGGCAACTGGGGGTTGGCGGCCGCGGCCTACAACGGCGGGCCCGACCGCGTGGCGCGCTGGCTCGAGGGGCGCTCGGGGCTCCCGTGGGAGACGATCGACTACGTCCGCTCGATCACCTTCCGCCCCGTGGAGTGGTTCCGGCAGCGCGGGCGCGATGTGGAGCCGCGCCCGCTCGACCCCGGGAAGGGCTTCGCCGAGGCCTGTGCCGAGCTGCCGATCCGGCCGACCCGCGCCGTGCTCGCCGCGCGCTCGCCCTGGGGCGTGCAGATCGCCGGCGCCCGCAGCCACCGCATCGCGCGCAACGCGGCGCGGCGGATCCAGACGCGGTTCCGCCGCATCCTCGGCGATCGCCCGGTCGAGATCGTGCGCTCGCGGCGCGGCATCCGGGGCGCGCCCTACCAGGCGCGCATCGGCGCGCCGAGCCGCAAGGAGGCGGGGCTTCTCTGCGCGCAGCTCAAGCGCGCGGGCGGGACCTGCGTGGTGCTGAGGAACTGAGCCGCACGGCCGGCGATCCCGCGGCTTGCGCCGGGTCGGGCCGGCGCTCATATCGCCGCGGCCGGGGCTGTCACGGCGTCCGGACGATATCGCCGCAGAGGAGAGGCCCCCGCCATGACGCCCCGCCTGACGCGCCTCGCCGCGCCCGCCATCGCGCTCACGCTCGCGCTGTCCGCCCCGGCACCGGCCGAGCCTGCGGGGCGTTTCGCCCCGTCGACCGTCGAGGCCCTCGCGCCGGGGGCGTCGGTCGAGCTCCGCGGGCGGGTCGAACGGATCATCGACGCCGAGGACGAGTTCCTGCTCGCCGACGAGACGGGGACGGTCGAGGTCTATCTGGAGGGCGACGGTCTCGGCCTCTCGGAGGGGGAGACGGTGACGGTGCGCGGCCGCGTCGACGACGACGGGCCGCTCGAGATCTACGCCGACGAGGTGCTGACCGGCGACGGCAGGGTGCTCCGCGCCCGCCGCTGGGAGTGACGCCGCGCCGCGCCGGGCGGGGCCGGCGGACAGCCGCAAACGTCGCGATCGAGGGGCGCCGGGCGGCCCCGGCACCCCCGGTCGCTCGATGCGCGCCTCACTGGTTGGCGCGGATGCTCTCCTGGATCAGCGCGTAGATGTCGCGCACGGTGAGGTAGAGACGGTTGAGGTTGTCGGCCGAGTCGTCGAGGCGCGCGGCCAGCTCGTCGAGATCGCTGGTCGGCACGATGACCACGAGGCTCTGGTAGACCTCGACCGACTGCGAGCGCAGCTCGCCGGTGAGGCGCTTGGCATCCTCGTTCTGGGTCTCGGCCTTCACCCGCTCGTCGAGGACCACCGACCAGTAGGCGGCCTCGGTGCTGGCGCCCAGCATGTCGCCGGCGGCCTGGGTCATCGCCTGACGGTCGCCGGCGGCCTGGGCCCCGTTGAAGGCCGACTGCGCGTTGAGAAGGTCGCCGATGGCGGTCTGCGCCTTGAGGTAGATCTGGAAGAGGCGGGCGCGCTGCAGCTCCTGCTCCTGGGTGAGCTGCTGGGCGGCGACGTGAACGGGCGCGGTCCCGGCCAGCAGGGCGCAGGCGAGGACGGCGGACTTCAATGCGGCCTTGATCGTCATGGGGTGGCATCCCTCGTTCTGGTTTCGGACGGCGGTTGCACGATGCAGAAGCCTCACGCGCCTTTCAAGCGCGCCGACCCGCGACGGACCCCGGGCGCGACGAATCCCGCGCCGCGCGCGTCGGTTTTTCGCAGTGTATCCGCCCTGCGGCGGGATAGGAGTGTGACAGCTTCGAAACGGGCCGCTCCGGCCCATGCGAGGAGGATGCGCTGATGAAGGTGCTCGTGCCCGTCAAGCGCGTGATCGATTACAACGTGAAGGTCCGCGTCAAGGCGGACAATTCGGGCGTCGATCTCGCCAACGTCAAGATGTCGATGAACCCCTTCGACGAGATCGCCGTCGAGGAGGCGATCCGCATGAAGGAGAAGGGGGTGGCGAGCGAGATCGTCGCGGTCTCGATCGGGGTCGAGAAGGCGCAGGAGACGCTGCGCACCGCGCTGGCGATGGGCGCGGACCGCGCGATCCTGATCAAGGCGGCCGACACGGTCGAGACCGACATCGAGCCGCTCGCGGTCGCCAAGCTCCTCAAGGCGGTGATCGACGCCGAGGATCCCGGTCTCGTCCTGATGGGCAAGCAGGCGATCGACAACGACATGAACGCCACGGGCCAGATGCTCG
>CAZWDE010000170.1:0-7116 GCA_964632555.1 uncultured Limibaculum sp. | reverse complement strand
GTTGAACGCGGTCACGCGCAGGGCCGTCATCGGCGCGCCCCCCGGTCGCCGGCGACCGCCGCGGCGGGGGCCGGGCCCGCGGCCGCGAGCGCGGCGCGCGCCGCCTCGCTGTCGCGGTTCATCTGCGCGATCAGCGCCTCGGGGCCCGTGTAGGCGATCTCGGGGCGGAGAAAGGCGACCAGCCCCGCCGAGATCTCGGCCGCGTAGAGATCGCCCGCGAAGTCGAGCAGATGCACCTCGAAATTGGGCGCGTTGACGCCGAAGGTCGGGCGCTCGCCGATGCTGGCCACCCCGTCGTGCCGTCCCGCATGGGGGCCGTCATGCACCTCGACCCGCGCGGCGTAGACGCCGTAGCGCGGCACGAGCTGCTCGCCGAAGTCGAGATTGGCGGTGGGGTAGCCGAGCGTGCGCCCGCGCTTGTCGCCCTCGATCACCCGGCCCGAGACGGTGTGCCAGCGCCCGAGCGCGGCCGCCGCCGCCGCGCAGTCGCCCCGCCTGAGCGCCTCGCGGATGGCGGTCGAGGACCACTGGCCGCCGAGCCCGCCGCGCATCGGCTCGATGCTCACGCCGAAGCCCGCGCGGCGCCCGTGCTCGGCCAGCCGCTCGGGCGTGCCGCCGCGCCCGCGCCCGAAGCGGAAATCGGCGCCCACCACGACATGCGCGAGGCCGAGCCCGTCGCCGAGGATCTCCTCGGCGAACCGGGCGTCGTCCATCGCCGCCATCGCGGCGTCGAACCGGAGCTCGTAGAGCAGCGCGACGCCGAGCCGGGCAAGCACGCGCGCGCGCTCGGCGGCGGTGGTCAGCCGGAAGGGCGGGTCGTCCGGCCGGAAATGGCGCCGCGGATGCGGCTCGAAGGTGACCACGCCGAGCGGCGCCTCGGGCCGCGCGGCGCGGGCCGCCGCCACCAGCGCCTGGTGCCCGCGATGCACCCCGTCGAAGTTTCCGAGCGCCGCCGAGGCGCCGCGCTGTCCCGGCCGAAGCCCGGCCGCGCGGCGGATGATCTCCATGCGTGCCCCCACGGCCTCGTCCATCCCCGCCCCCGGTCGCGGCGCTCCGTCGCGGTGCGGGGTCCGGGCGCCGCCGGCGGCCGGGGAGCGGGCGGCCCCGCCCGGGTCCGGTCAGCCGTCGCGGCCCGTCCCCTCGCGCGACGGCGCCAGCACGAGGGCCTCGCCCCTCAGCACCGCCTTGTCGCGCACGGTCGCGACGCAATCAAGCGTGACGCGGCGGAGGCGCTGGTCGATCTCGCGCACGGTGACGGTGGCTGTCACCCGGTCGCCGGGTCGCACCGGGCGCATGAAGCGCAGCGACTGCTCGAGATAGATCGATCCGTGGCCGGGCAGCTGCTCGCCGATCACCGCCGAGAAGAGCGCCGCCGTCAGCATGCCGTGGGCCACGCGCCCGCCGAAGATCGTGCCCTCGGCGTACTCGTCGCAGAGATGCACCGGGTTGCGGTCGTCCGAGACCTCGGCGAAGGCGGCGATGTCCGCGTCCGACACCGTCTTCACGAGCGAGCGGGAGAGCCCGACGCTCAGGTCCTCGATCGGGATCGTGCCCCGGCGGATCGTCTCGCTGTCAAGGCTGTCAAGCATGGAGCCCCCTGCTGCACTGCATCAGCGGCCTTGTAGCTCGCGGGGGGTGCCTCCGCAAGACGGTTGCGAAAGATTCTTCTCCAAATCCGCGGTTGCGCGTTCATCTTGTTGCCCGATGGTCACGAATGGGTTCTCATCGCAAACGATCCATCGCATAGCGCGGATCCGCCCCGTGGCGCGCGAGATAGGCGTCGAGCCGGCCGGGGTTTGGGCCGTCGGGCCCGTCGCCGATCTCCGCCGCCGCGATGCCGCCGGTGACGAAGACGGCGTCGATCCCCGCGCCGGCCGCGCCGGCGATGTCGGTGGCGATGCCGTCGCCGACCGCGAGCACGCGCTCGGGCGGCACCGGGCGTCCCGCGATCGCGGCGAGGCGCGCGAGCGCGGCCTCGTAGACCGGGGCGTGCGGCTTGCCGAAATAGTGCACGGCCCCGCCGGCGCGCTCCATCTCGAGCGCGAGGGCGCCGGCGCACCAGAGCCGCGTCGCGCCCCGGTCGACCACGATGTCGGGGTTGGCGCAGAGCATCGGCAGCCCGCGCGCGACCCAGCCGGCGATCTCCTCGCGATAGTCCCCGGGCGTCTCGCCCCGGTCGTCGCGCAGCCCGGTGCAGAGGATCGCGTCGGCCTCCTCGAGCGCCACGGGCCGGATCCCGCCCGCCTCGATCAGCGAGGCGTCGCGCTCGGGCGGGCCGACGAAATGCATCGCCCGGCCGTGGGCGCCGGCGCGCAGCGCCGCGGCGCAGACCTCGCCCGAGGAGAGCACCGCGTCGTGCGTGTCGTCCGGCGCCCCGATGGTCGCGAGGAAGCGCTCGACGCCCGAGACCGGCCGGGGCGCGTTGGTCAGCAGGATCACGATCCCGCCCCGGGCCCGGACGGCGCGGAGCGCCGCCACCGCCTCGGGGAACGGGCGGACACCGTCGTGGTAGCAGCCCCAGAGATCGCAGAGCAGCGCGTCGTAGCGCGCCGCGATCTCGCCGATCCGCCCGATGATCTCGACCATGGCCCCCTCCCGCTCCGCCGACTGCCTAGCGGGGCGGGGCGGCGAAATCCAGCGCCGGCGCCGGGTGTCGGGCGCGCCGCCTCAGGCGGTTTTGGCCGCCGCGCCGAGCGGCTCGGCTGGCCGCGCGATCCGGTAGCGCGTCACCCACAGCAGCCGCTCCTCGGCGCGGGTGAGCGCGACATAGGCGAGCCGCTTCCAGAGCGCGATCCCGGCCTCCACCTGCCCGGCGCGCGCGGCCGCGAACAGATCGGGCGCGAAGACCTGCACCGCCGGCCACTGGCTCCCCTGCGCCTTGTGGATCGTCGAGGCCGCGCCGTGGAGGAACAACGCGCCCATCCGCGCCGCCGACAGAAGCCGCGGCTCGGCCTCCTCCGGGCTCTCGAGCTGGATGATCGCCGCGACCGAGATGCCGCCCTCCTCGGTGCCGACCACGTCGACGCGGGCGAAGCCCGCCTTGGTGCCGGGCCCGAGATAGCGCGCCTGCGCGCCCTTGATGAGCCCGCGCGCCTCGAGCTCGACCCGTCGCTTCCGCTGCTTGAGCGGCAGCTCGATGCCGTCGCAGATCAGCGGCTCGCCGGGCGCGAGCGCGTCCTCCGGGCAGCGATGCGCGGCGCGGAAGCCGGCGATCAGGCGCACGCGCGTCTTGTTGCGCCAGACGAGCACCGGGCTCTCGCACATGAGATCCGCGTCGGCCCGCTCGGCGACGCGCACGCGCTCGTCGCGCGCCGCCGCGTCCTCCACGGCCCGCTCGAAGCTCTCGAAATCGAGCGCGGGATCCGCGAGCCGGTGCGCGAGGTCGAGGATCGGGCTGTCCGCCCCCTGCCGGTGCACGCGCGAGAGCGCGAGGCGCCGCCCCTCGGGCAGGCCGTCGAACACCATGCCGCCCCGGCCCTGCACGGGGGGAAGCTGCGCCGGGTCGCCGAAGAGGAGGATCAGCCCGAAGAGCGCCTCGAGATCCTCGAGCTGGCGCGCCTCGAGCATCGAGGCCTCGTCGACGAGCGCGATGTCGAGGGGGTCCTGACGGCGCGTCCAGCCGGTGATGAAGTCCGCGCCCCGCACGCCCGCCGCCGCGAGCGCCCCCGGCACCGAGCCGTGCTGGTCGAAGGCCGCGCGGGCGCGGGCGAGCGCCTCCGCCCCCAGCGCGTCGGTGCCGGGCTCGGGGCGCTTCGGGTCCTCCAGCCACTCCGCGATCTTCTCGAACTCGGGGTCGTAGACGGGCGTGTAGAGGATCCGGTGCAGCGTCGTCGCCGGCACGCCCTTCTGGCGCAGCACCGAGGCGGCCTTGTTGGTCGGCGCGAGCACCGCGAAGGACCGGCGCTGGCGGTAGCGCCGGCTCTCCCAGTCGGGCGTCACCGGCGCGAGGCCCGCCGCCGCGAGGCCGGCCGCGAGGCGCGCGAGCAGCACCGTCTTGCCCGAGCCCGCCTTGCCGGTGACCGCCATCACCTCGGCGCGCTCCGGCCGGTCGCCCCTTCCGCGGGGCGTGGCGGTCGCGGCGGCGAGATCGACGCCGTGCGCCGCGATCCGGGCCGTGAGCGCGTCCCACGCCGTCTCCTGGTCCGGTGAGAGCGGCGGCAGATCGTCGGCCGGGTTCCGGCGCGCCCGGTCGGCGAGGTCGAGCGGGGGATCGGGCGCCGTCGGATCGGTCATCAGGGGCACTGTCGCATGCCGGGGGCCGCGGGCCAAGCGCGCCTCCTCGCCGGAGTTTGATGACGTTTTTATTGCACTTTGACGATGTTCGTGTGACGCTCCGGCCATGACCCGCTTCGTTCCCGCCTCCCTCCTCGCCGCCGCGCTCGCCGCCAGCGGGGCGGCCGCCGCCCCCACCGGGGGCGACAGCGCCGCCGGCGCGAGCTGCGACCGGCTCGCGGCCTTCAACGACGGCACCGCCGATGCCCCGCCGGTCCGGCTCGCCGAGATGAACGCCGAGGCCGCCGCCTCGGCCTGCCGCGCCGCGCTCGGCGGCGCCGCGCCCGCGCCCCGCCACCATCTCCAGCTCGCCCGCGCGCTCATCAAGCTCGGCCGCGTCGACGAGGCCCGGCGCCAGCTCGCCCGCGCCATGGAGCGCGACCACGCGAGCGCCTACTACGTGCTCGGCCAGCTCCACCACGCGGGCCACGGCGTCGCCGAGGACAAGGACCGCGCCTACGCGCTCTACCGCAAGGCGCTCTCGGGCGGCTATCGCGAGGCAGCGCTCGGGCTTCTGATGCTCTTCGAGGACCCCGAGAGCGGGTATTTCGACCCCGCGCGGGCCGAGGCGGCGCGGCGCATCTTCGAGGGCCGCGGGCGGCCCTGACCGCGCCGCGGGCCGGGCTATACGAAAGAGGGGCCGGGTATCCGTTCGCACGGATGGCCCGGCCGGCCCGGCCGGCGCTAGGGCTCCCCGAGCGGCGCGGCGGTGCGCCCGCCGCACCCGGAACCGCGACAAGGAAGCCGAACCGCCATGTGCCTGCGTCTCAACACCCTGATGATGGTGCTGTTCGCCAGCATCGTCGTCGCGCTCGTCACCAGCTCGAGCGCGCTCGTCACCTGCGCCGGCCGCGCCGCCGCGAGCACGGCCGACCTGCCCCTCGCCCCCGATGTCCTCGGGCGGGAGATCCGGCCGGCCCCGCCCGCCCAAGGCGACGGCACGCCCCGGCACGCCCCGGCCGGGCCGGCCGCGCGGCCCGCCGCCGAGATCGCCGAGGCCGAGGCCCTCGCCGCGCTCGCGCCCGGCGCCGCCTGGCCGCTCGACGCGCGCGAGATCGGCCCGCGCGAGGTCGTCGTGGAGCAGACCGACCGGGCCTACATGCTGGTCGCGCCGCGGCTGATGCTCGGCGTCACCGCGCTTCGCGGCGGGCGCGTGGGGGCGGTCTTCGGCGACCGGCTCGAATATTTCGACGTCGGCCAGCGGATCGATTTCCGCTTCGAGGACCGGTCCTGCTTCCTCGTGCTGACCGAGAGCGTGCGCGACCGCGCGCATTTCGTCTTCGGCTGCCTGCCGGCCGCGGCGAGCTGAGCGCCCGTCGCGGCCCGGGGGGTTGTCCCGCCCGCCGCTGCGTCACACCTGCCGGGTGACGCAGCAAGGAGGGCCGCGATGAAGATCCTGATGGTGCTGACCTCGAACGACCGCATGGGCGACGCCGACCAGCCGACGGGCTTCTGGCTCGAGGAGTTCGCCGCGCCCTACTACCGCTTCGTCGACGCGGGCGCCGAGGTGACGATCGCCTCGCCCAAGGGCGGCCAGCCGCCCGTCGACCCGATGAGCCAGACCGACGACGCGGCCACCGACGCGACCCGCCGGCTCGACCGCGACGACGCCGCCCGCGCCGCGCTCGCCGCCACCCGCCCGCTCTCCGAGGCCACGGCCGACGCGCACGACGCCGTCTTCTTCCCCGGCGGGCACGGGCCCCTCTGGGATCTCGCCGAGGACGCCGCCGCGCGCCGCCTGATCGAGGGGTTCCTGCGCCTCGGCAAGCCGGTCGCCGCGGTCTGCCACGGCCCGGCGGTGTTCCGCCACGTGCTGGGCGAGGACGGCCGCTCGATCCTCGCCGGGCGCCGCGCCACCGCCTTCGCCGACAGCGAGGAGGCGGCCGTGGGGCTGACCGAGACGGTGCCCTTCAGCGTCGAGCGGATGATCCGCGACGCCGGCGGCGACTACGTGAAGGCGGGCGATTTCCAGCCGCTCGCGGTCGCCGACGGGCAGCTCATCACCGGGCAGAACCCGGCGAGCTCCGAGGCGACGGCCGACCGGCTGCTCGACGCGGTCCGCGCCGCGCCGACGCCGACCTCCGCCAAGGCCGCCGAGCCTTACCCCTGAGCGACCCCGGGGGCCGCCCGGCGGCCCCGCGCGGTCACGACCCGTAGGCCTCGCGCGCGTCCTCGACCGTGCGAAGCCCGGTCACCGGCGCCGAGACCAGCACGGCCATGTTGCCGGGCTTGTGCTCGTTGGCGAGCATCTTCATGTGCGCCGCCGGGATCTCGGCCCAGGGGAAGACCTCCGACATGCAGGGGTCGAGCCGGCGCTCGATCATCAGCTTGTTGGCCGCGCTCGCCTGCTTCAGGTTGGCGAAGTGGCTGCCCTGCACGCGCTTCTGGTGCATCCAGAGATAGCGGGCGTCGAGGGTGAGGTTGAACCCCGTGGTGCCGGCGCAGATCACGACCATCCCGCCGCGCTTCACCACGAAGGTCGAGACCGGGAAGGTCGCCTCGCCCGGATGCTCGAACACGAAGTCGACGTTGTTGCCCTTGCCGGTGATCTCCCAGATCGCCTTGCCGAACTTGCGCGCCTCGGCGAACCACTCCTTGTACTCGGGCGAGTTGACCTTCGGCAGCTGGCCCCAGCAGTTGAAGTCGCGCCGGTTGATCACGCCCTTGGCGCCGAGCGAGAGCACGAAGTCGCGCTTGTCCTCGTCCGAGATCACCGCGATCGCGTTCGCGCCGGCCGTGTTGCAGAGCTGGATCGCGTAGGACCCGAGCCCGCCCGAAGCGCCCCAGACCAGCACGTTGTCGCCGGGCTTCAGGATGTGCGGGCGGTGGCCGAACAGCATCCGG
>CAZWDE010000169.1:4601-7118 GCA_964632555.1 uncultured Limibaculum sp. | reverse complement strand
CGGCTAGATCCGGGCCTCCGCCACGAGGCGGCTGAAGATCATCATCAGCGCGCCGAGCACGAAGCCCACGAGAAGGCCGGTCGCGTTGGCCGTGGTCCACAGGACCACGCCGTCGAGCACCGCGGCCGCCGAGCCGAACCGGTCGCCCTCCGCCCGCACGAACTGAATTCCAAGCTCCACCCGAGACGCCATGCGCTTACCCTCCACAGACGGACGTTGCTCTTGACCCGGCCGACAGCCACGCGCCGGGTCCACCCGTGGCCACGGTAAGCGGAGAAGGTGAACGCTCTCGAAACGACGGCGCCGGGCTCAGGCCGGACGGCGATCGGCGAGGAGGGCGTCGAGGTCGAGCGGATGGTTCACCATCGCGAGCCGGCCTTCGGCGTCGAGCGGCCACTCCGCGCGCGGGCGGTCGCGGTAGAGCTCGACCCCGTTGCCGTCCGGATCCGAGAGGTAGACCGCCTCGGAGACGCCGTGATCCGCCTTCCCCTCGATCGGGATCCCGGCCGCGATCACCCGCGCGACCGCGTCGGCGAGATCGGCGCGCGTCGGGTAGAGGAGGGCCGTGTGGTAGAGGCCCGTGTGCCCCGGCGGCGGCGGCGTGCCGCCCGCGCTCTCCCAGGTGTTGAGGCCGATGTGGTGGTGATAGCCGCCGGCCGAGAGGAAGGCCGCGCCCGAGGCGAAGCGCTGCGTGACGTCGAGCCCGAGCACGCCGGAATAGAAGGCGATCGCCCGGTCGAGATCGGCGACCCTCAGATGCACGTGCCCGATCCGGGCGGCGGGCGCGACGGGGCGCGGGGCGGCGGCGAGCGGGGTCATCGGCATCTCCTCGTTCATCGATTGCCGCGAGGTAGGGCCGGCGGCGCTTGCCATCATCGCCCGCCGCGGGAACACTCCGTTGCGGGACGCCGAACTGGGTGCCGGCGGGAGACGGGCGCGATGGGCGGGACGGAGACCACCGAGGCGCGGGGCGACCGCCGCAACTGGAGCCAGCGCGTCGCCGACGCGATGGCGCTCGACGCGGCCGGCTGGGAGCGCCACGCCAACCCGTGGTCGGCCTGGACGCGGGTGCCGATCCTGCCGCTCCTCTGCCTCGCGATCTGGAGCCGGACGTGGATCGGCTGGTGGTGCCTGCTGCCGGTCGCCCTGCTTCTCGTCTGGAACTGGTGGAACCCGCGCGCCTTTCCGCCGCCGGAGACGACCACCAGCTGGGCCTCGCGCGCGGTGATGGGCGAGCGCGTCTGGCTCGCGCGCGACGAGGTGGCGATCCCCGGGCATCACCGGCTCTGGGCGGCGCTCCTCAGCGCGCTGTCGAGCCTCGGGCTGCCCTTCGTGCTGTGGGGGCTCTGGGCGCTCGAGGTCTGGCCGCTCGTCTTCGGGCTCTTCCTCGGCATGGGGGCGAAGTTCTGGTTCCTCGACCGCATGGTCTGGCTCTACGACGACATGGCCGCGCGCCATGCGCCCTACGCCGCCTGGAGGCGCGGCACGGCGCGCAGCGGCGCCGGAGCCCCGTGACCGGGGGCCGCGCCGCGCCTATATTCGCCGCATGATCCCGCTGACCACGCTCCTGCTCATCGTCCTCGGCGCCCTCGTCTGGTGGCAGATCAGCGCGCGCGCCAGCGGCGCCGGGCTGCGGGCGAAGTCGCGCCCGCTCAAGAACGACATGCTCGAGGGGCTGATCGATCGGCTCTCGCGCGCGGCCGGCGCGGGGCCCGTGCGCGTGCGCGTGCTCGACGGCGACATGATCAACGGGCTCGCGACGCCCTCGGGCGAGGTCTACGTCACACGCGGGCTGGTGCAGCAGGTGCGCGCGGGCCGGGTCACGCCGCCCGAATTCGCTTCGGTGGTGGCGCACGAGCTCGGCCATCTCGCGCTCGGCCACACCCAGCGCCGGGCGGTCGACGTGGCGGTGGCGCAGGCGCTCCACGTGGTCGTCGGCGGCATCATCGCGCGGCTGATCCCGGTGATCGGCTGGTACGCGGCGCGCTGGCTGTCCTCGCTCTTCGTCGCGCGCCTGTCCCGGCAGGACGAATTCGAGGCCGACGCCTACGCGACCGCGCTGATGATCAAGTCGGGCCTCGGCGCCGAGCCGCAGGCGCGGATGCTCGAGAAGCTGCAGACGCTGGTGCCGGGCGTGCGCATGGGCGACGCCCCGGCAAGTTGGCTCGCGAGCCATCCGCCGGTGAAGGACCGCGCCGCGGCGATCCGCGCCAACGCCGAGCGCTGGGAGCGCTCCGCCTGAGCACCCGCTTGGTCCGCTCCTGGGGGGGCGCGGGCTTGACGCGCCCGACCCGGCCGACCCGCCGGTCGAAATGCCGGCGGGCGGCGGGATCGCCGGCACGGCTTTACCGCTCACGCCTTGGCGCTGCGCCAGCCCCGCGAGACGGAGATCGCGCCGAGACTGGCGCGCGGGCGAGGTGGGCGCGCCCTGCGGCTGATGCGGCACGCGGAGCCACGTGCGCTTCTCGCCGGTCGCGTCCTCCGGCGTGCCCTCGGTGGCGACGGGACCCGCGAGGA
>CAZWDE010000169.1:0-4501 GCA_964632555.1 uncultured Limibaculum sp. | reverse complement strand
TCCCGCGTGGCGCGGGGGCATGGGCCGGTCCTTCGCGGCGCCGCTCGGAGCCGCCGGCCGCGCGCCGCCGGCCCGCCGGACGCCGGCGGATCGAGCTCAGCCGACCTTGCGCCCGCCGCACCAGACGCCCGTGACCACCGCGAGCCCGTCGATCTCGCGGAGCGTCAGCAGGTCGGCCCGGAGCCCCGGCGCGAGCCGCCCGCGATCCTCGAGCCCGACGGCCGCCGCGGGCGCGGCGGTGACCGCCGCCACGGCCCCCGGCAGGTCGCCCGTCATCTCGGCGAGGCGCATCGCGCCCATCAGCAGCGCCGACGGAGCGTAATCGGAGGACAGGATGTCGAGCAGCCCCTCGGCGGCGAGCTCGGCCGCCGCCACATTTCCCGAATGGCTGCCGCCCCGGAGGATGTTGGGCGCGCCCATCATCACCGGGATGCCCGCCGCCCGACAGGCCCGCGCGGCCGCGAGCGTGGTGGGAAATTCCGCGAGCCCCACGCCGATCCCGGCCGAGCGCGCGACATGGGCCGCGGTCGTGTCGTCGTGGCTCGCGAGCGTCGCGCCGAGGGCGCGGGCGCGCTCGACCACGCCGGCCTCGTGGGCCGCGCCGACCCGCGCCGCGAGCCCCTTGGTGAAGGCGACGAAGGCGTCCATCTCGGCGTCCGACAGCCCGTGCTTGCCCTGGTAGTACTGGCGGTACTTCGCCTCGTCCGCGAACTGGCGCTGCCCGGGCGTGTGATCCATCACCGAGACGATGCGCACGAGGCGCTCGCCGGCGAACTCGTCCATCTCCTCGAGCACGCTCTCCGAGCAGAGCTCGGCGCGGATGTGCAGGAAATGCTCGATCCGGAGGGCGCCCCGCGCGCGCAGCCTGAGGATGTGGTCGGCCACCTCGCGGGCATAGCGCACGCCCTCGAAGCTGCCGCCGCGCGCGCCCCTCAGCGTGCCGGCGCGGATCGCGTCGAACACCGTGGTGATGCCGGCGGCCGCCACCTCGCCGTCATGCGCGACCACCGCGGCGTCGCGCGGCCAGTTCACGCCGGGGCGCGGGCGCAGATGCTTCTCGAGATTGTCGGTGTGGAGCTCGACGAGCCCCGGGATCACCGTCTGGCCCTCGCAGTCGACCGCGCCGCGGGGCACCGCGCGCCCCTCCGCGATGTCGGCGATCCGCCCGCCGCGCATGACCACGGAGCCGGCGACCGCCTCGCCGGGCAGAACGAGGCGCGCGTTGGCGAGCACGGTGTCGGCCGCCGCCCCGGGGCGGTCGAGGCCGGCGAGGCTGTCGGGGCTTGACATGGCCGTCTCCTGTCTCCTGCGTCGGGGCGGCTCGGGTCGGAGGGTGCGAGGCAGAGGCTAAGGATGGGTTTGGAGGGGTATGCCCGCTATGCGGTCTATTGGGCGCCGGAGCAAGGCTCGGGGCTCTGGGAGGCGGGCTCGGCCTGGCTCGGCTGGGACGCGGCCGCGGCGCGCCCGGTGGCGCGGCCCGGGGGCGTGCTGCCGGACGGGCACGACGCCGGGGCGATCACGGCCGATCCGCGCCGATACGGGTTTCACGCGACGCTGAAGCCCCCGTTCCGGCTGGCCGAGGGCGTCGCGCCCGGGGCGCTCGACGCCGCGCTGGCCGCCCTCGCGGCGCGCACGGCGCCGGCCGAGGGGCCGCCGCTCGCGGTCGATGCCGGGCTCGGCTTCGTCGCGCTCCGCCCCTCGGGGCCCGCGCCCGCCGTCGACGCGCTGGCCGCCGCCTGCGTGACCGGGCTCGACGGGCTCCGCGCGCCGCTCGACGCGGCCGAGCTCGCCCGGCGCCGGGCGGCCGGTCTCTCCGCGGCGCAGGAGGCGAACCTCCTCCGGTGGGGGTACCCTTACGTCCTCGACGAGTTTCGCTTCCATCTCACCCTCACGGGTCGGCTGTCCGATCCCGAACCGGTGCGCGCCGCGCTCGCCCGGCACTTCGCGCCGCATCTCGGGGCGCGGCTCGCGATCGGCCGGCTCTGCCTGTTCGGCGATCCGGGCGGCGGGCAGCCCTTTCGCCTGCTGCGCGCTCATGCCCTCACCGGCTGAAGCGCGGCGAGAAACTCCGCCACCGCACGGTCGAGCGGGCCGTCGTTGCGCACCACCGTGACATCCGGGCCGGCGGGCGGCGGCATCCGGCGGGCGAGCCGGGCTGCGACCTCCTCGGGCGCCTCCCGCCCCCGGGCGGCGAGCCGGGCCGCGAGCGTCTCGGGGCTCGCCTCGACGGCGATGACGCGAACCGGGGCGAGACGCCGCCGCGCCTCCTCGATCACGCCGCGCGAGACGTTGACGAGAACGTCGCCGCCGCCCGCCAGCGCCTGTCCGGCCGTGGCGGGGACGGCATAGGCGAGGCCGTGCGCGCGCCAGGAGAGCAGGAACCCGCCGGCCCGCTCGCGGCGCTCGAACTCGGCCTCGGTCACGCTCTCGATCACCTCGCCGCCCGCGTCCGCCGCCCGGGTGACCACGCGCCGCGGCACCGCCAGATCGGCGCGGGCGAGAGCCGCGCGGGCGATCAGCGTGTCCTTGCCGACGCCCGAGGGGCCGACCACGAGGAAGAGCGTGCCGCGCGCCATCAGGCCGGCTCCGGGGCGAAGCGCCCGACATCGACCTCGCGGTCGGCGACCGCGGCGCGCGCCTCCCGGTCGTGGAAGATGCCGAGGATCGCGGCGCCGGCCGCCTTGGCCTCGCGGATGAGCTCGATCACCACGGCGCGGTTGGCGGCGTCGAGGCTCGCCGTCGGCTCGTCGAGCAGGAGCGCCGGATAGCCGTGGGCGAAGCCGCGGGCGATGTTCACGCGCTGCTGCTCGCCGCCCGAGAAGGTGAGCGGCGAGAGCGACCAGAGCCGCTCGGGGATGTTGAGCCGGGCGAGCAGCCGCTCGGCCCGGGCGCGCGCCTCCGGCCCGCCGAGCCCGACGGCGCGGCAGGGCTCGGCCACCACCTCGACGGTCGGCACACGCGGCACGACGCGGAGGAACTGCGAGACATAGCCGAGCCGGTCGCGGCGCAGCGCGAGGATCTCGCGCGGGCCCGCCCGCGCCACGTCGACGCCGCAGACGATCACGCGGCCGGCATCGGCGCGGTAGTTGCCGTAGACGATCCGCATCAGGCTCGACTTGCCGCTGCCGGAGGGCCCGGTGAGGGCGACGCACTCCCCCGCCGCCACGTCGAGTTCAGCGCCGGCCACCACCGGCAGGCACACGCCGCCCTGGTTGTGCAGCGTGAAGCGCTTGGCGACGCCCTCGAGCCGGATCACGGGGTCCACCCTGCCCTCCTCAGACCTGCAGCACCGAGCTGACGAGGAGCTGCGTGTAGGGGTGCTGCGGATCGTCGAGCACCTGGTCGGTCAGCCCCTGCTCCACCACCCGGCCCGCCCGCATCACCATCAGCCGGTCGGCGAGCAGCCGCACCACCGCGAGGTCGTGGGTCACGATCACCGCGGCGAGGCCGAGCTCGCGCACGAGGCCGCGGATCAGGTCGAGAAGCCGCGCCTGCACGCTGACATCGAGCCCGCCGGTCGGCTCGTCCATGTAGACGAGACGCGGGCCGGTCACGAGGTTGCGCGCGATCTGCAGGCGCTGCTGCATGCCGCCCGAGAAGGCCGCGGGGCGGTCGTCGATCCGCGCGGGCTCGATCTCGACACGGGCGAGCCAGTCCTCCGCCGCGGCCCGGATCCGGCCGTAGTGGCGCGCGCCGCCCGCCATCAGCCGCTCGCCGATATTGGCGCCGGCGGAGACGCCGAGGCGCAGCCCGTCGCGCGGGTTCTGATGCACGAAGGCCCAGTCGGTCCGCATCAGGCGCCGGCGCTCGGGCTCGGCGGCGGCGAGCACGTCGATGCGGCCCTCGGGCGCGGCGTAGTGGATGCGCCCCCGGTCGGGCCGGAGATGGCCGCCGAGGCAGCGGAGCAGCGTGGTCTTGCCGGAGCCCGACTCGCCGACGACCCCGAGCACCTCGCCCGGCCAGAGATCGAACGCGACGCCGGTGCAGCCGACCCGCTCGCCGTAGCGCTTCTCGAGCCCCTCGACCTCGAGGATCGGCGCGTCGGCCACGGTGATGCGCGGCGCGTCGAGGCTCATGCCCCTTCCTCCTCGTAGGGGGCGCCCATCGGCCCGACATGCCCGGCGCGGCGCCGCGCCCGGCAGAAGGCCGTGTCGGAGCAGACGAACATCCGCGTGCCGGCGTCGTCCATGATCACCTCGTCGAGATAGCTCCCGGCGGCGCCGCAGAGCGCGCAATCCTCCTCCCAGTGCCCGGGATCGAAGGGGTGATCCTCGAAATCGAGGCTGACCACGGTGGTGTGGGGCGGGATCGCGTAGATCCGCTGCTCGCGCCCCGCGCCGAAGAGCTGGAGCGCCGGGCAGTCCGAGAGCTTGGGGTTGTCGAATTTCGGGATCGGGCTCGGATCCATCACGTAGCGCCCGGCGACGAGCACCGGATAGGCGTAGGTGGTGGCGATGTGGCCGTGGGTCGCGATGTCCTCGTAGAGCTTGACGTGCATCAG
>CAZWDE010000168.1:0-7125 GCA_964632555.1 uncultured Limibaculum sp. | reverse complement strand
CGGCGCGGCGTGCGGCGGCCTCGTGGCGGGCGAGGACGAGCGAGGCCGCGACGATCAGCGCCGCGCCCGCGAGGGTGTGCAGCGCCACGGCCTCGGCGAACACCGCCCAGCCGACCGCCGCGGCGACCAAGAGCCGCAGATAGGGGACGGGCGCGAGCGCCGAGGCCTCGCCGAGCCGGTAGGCCTCGATCGTCAGCCACATCCCGCAGGCGCCGAGGAGCCCCGCGCCCGCCAGCAGCGCGGCCTCGGGCCCCGAGAGCGGCCGCCAGTCGAGCGCCGCGAGCGGGATCGCCGCCGCGGTGGTGACGAAACCGATATAGGCCATGATCGTCGCGGTCGGCTCGGTGCGCGACAGGATGCGGTTGAGCAGCACGATCACCGCGCCCCCCGCCGCCGAGACGAGGCCGACGAGAATGCCGAGATCGGGCGGCGCGAGGCCGACCCCGGTCGCGAGCGCCACGCCGGCGAAGCCGAGCCCCGTCGCCCCCCAGCGCACGCGCCCCACCCGCTCGCCGAGCACCGGCCCCGCGAGCGCCACCACGAAGAGCGAGGTGGCGAAGGTGAGCGTCGTCGCGAGCGGCAGGTCGAGCATCCGGAAGCTCAGATAGTAGAGCCCCCACATCGCGAGGCTGGTGAGCCCGCGGGCGAGATGGAGCCAGGGCCGCCCGGTGCGGAGCAGCGCGGGCCGCAGGCCGCGGAGCAGCACGAGCGTGAGGGCGAGCTGGCCGAGCGCGCGGAAGAGCACGATCTGCGCCTCGCTCGGCCCCGGCGTCGCGAGGCGGACGAGCGTCACCTCGGCGGTGAAGACCACCGCCGAGAGCGCGAGCAGCGCGGCGCCGGCGAGGTTGTCGGGCGGCGGCGGCGCGCTCATCGACGGGTCCGGAGGGGCGCGGCGCCGGCCGGGGCCTCGGCGCCCGCGTGGCGGAGCACGCGGACCCAGGCCGCCGCCCCCTCGGCGAGCGCGGAGAGGCGGAAGAACTCGTCGGGCGCGTGGTAGTCTTCGTCGGCCGTCGCGAAGGAGAACATCACCGTGTCGATCCCGAGCGCCTCGCGCAGGATCCCCGCGAGCGGCAGCGTCGCCCCCATGCGCACCCGGAGCGGCGCGACCCCGAAAGTCTCCGCGAGCGCGGCCTCGGCGGCGCGAAGGAGCGGATGGTCGGGCGGCAGCGCGTAGGCCGGGGAGCGCCCGCGCCGCGCGCCGATCTCGACCCGCGCGCCGGGCGGGGCCTGCGCCCGGAGGTGGCGGATCACGGCCGCCTCGGCCGCCTCGGGGTCCTGCCCGGCGACGAGGCGGAGCGTGATCTTGGCCGTCGCCTCGGCCGGGATCACGGTCTTGCCGCCGGCGCCGGTGTACCCGCCCCAGAGCCCGTTGACCTCGATCGTCGGGCGCAGCCAGAGCCGCTCGAGCGTCGTGTATCCCGGCTCGCCGGCCGGCTCCGTGCCGAGGGCGGCGTGGAAGGCGTCCGCGTCGAAGGGGATCCGCGCCAGCTCCGCGCGCTCGGCCCCGGAGGGCTCGGCCACGCCGTCGAGAAAGCCCGCGACCGCGATCCGCCCGTCGGCGTCGCGGAGCGAGGCGAGGAGCCCCGCCATGGCGTGCAGCGCGTTCGGCACCGCGCCGCCATAGCGCCCGGAATGGAGATCCTTGGCGCCCGTCCGCAGGCGGAGCTCGAAGCCGGCATTGCCGCGGGCCGCGACCGTCATGCTCGGGATGTCGGCGCGCCAGCGCGCCCCGTCGGCCGAGAGCGCGGCGTCGGCGGCCAGAAGGGTGGCGTGCGCGCGCAGGAGGTCCGCGAGGCCGGCGCTGCCCATCTCCTCCGACCCCTCGATCAGGATCTTGACGTTGACCGGCAGCCGCCCCTCGACCGCGAGGAAGGCGCCGAGGGTCTCGAGCGCGAGAAGGCACGGCCCCTTGTCGTCCGACGCGCCGCGGCCATAGAGCCGGCCGTCGCGGATCGCCGGCTCGAAGGGCGGCGTGGTCCAGGCGTCGATCGGGTCGGGCGGCTGCACGTCGTAGTGACCGTAGACGAGGAGCGTGGGGCGGCCCGGCGCGCCGAGCCACTCGGCATAGACCGAGGGCCGCGGCCCGTCGCCGATCTCGTGCGCCCGGTCGAAGCCGAGGGTGCGCAGGCGGCCGATCAGCCAGGCCCGCGCCGCGGCCATGCCGTGCGCATAGGCCGGGTCGGTGCTGACCGAGGGGAGGCGGACGAACTCCACGAGCCGCTCGATCAGAGCGGGGCGGTCGGCGTCGAGATGCGCGATCACCGGATCGCTCACGCCCGGCCCCCGTCGACCGAGAGCACCTGACCGGTGATCCAGCCGGCCTGCGCGGAGGCGAAAAAGACCGCGGCCGCCGCGATGTCCTCGGGCGCGCCGAGCCGTCGGGTGTGGGTGCCGGCGAGGAGCCGCGCCTGCCCTTCGGGCCCATAGCTCTCCCATTGCCGCTCGGTCGTCGGGTTCGAGCGGACGAAGCCCGGCGCGACCGAGTTGACCGTGATCCCGTGGGGCCCGAGCTCGAGCGCGAGCTGGCGCGTGAGGCCGACGAGCGCGTGCTTCGCCGCGGCATAGGCCTGGATGCCGGTGAGGCTGGGGCGGAGCCCCGCGCCCGACGAGATGGTCACGATGCGCCCCCAGCCGGCCGCCTTCATGCCCGGCAGCGCCGCCTGCGCCACCCACGCGGCCGCCTCGAGATTGGCGGCCATGATCGCCTGCCAGTCGGCCGGGCCGATCTCCTCGAAGGGGCGGCCGATCTGCCCGCGCACGCCGCCCGCCGCGAGGGCGAGGATCGTCGGCCCCCCGGCGGCCTCCACCACGCGCCGGGCCTCGGCCGGATCGGCGAGGTCGGCCGCGTGCGCCGGAACCCCGAGCGCGCCGGCGGTCTCGGCGAGGCCGTCCGCATCGATGTCGGTGAGCGCGACCGCCGCGCCGGCCTCGGCGAGCGCCGCGGCGATCGCCCGCCCGATCCCCTGTGCGGCCCCGGTGACGAGGGCCCGGCGCCCGGCGAGGTCGATCCTCATGCCGAGAGCGCCCGGAAGGTCTCGGCCGACTGCGCGCGCCGGCCCTCCTCGACGTCGTGGACGAGCGCCACGAGACGCGCGAGGAGCGGCGTCGCGACGCCTGCCTCTGCGGCGAGCTCGGCGACGATGCCGATCTGCGCGTCGACCTCCGTGCGGCGCTTGCGCACGGCGAGGTCGCGCCACACGCCCGAATGGGTCTTCGCCGTGTGGCGGTTGAACTCGGCGAGCGCGGCGACCGAGGCCATCGCCGCCTCGGGCGCGGCGCCCGGCCAGAAGGCCGCCGGATCGAAGCCGTCGAAGCCGAGCGGGCGCTCGCCGCGCGCCGCCGCCACCGCCATCACCTCGCGCCCGATCGCGGCGAAGACCGGCGCGCGCTCGGGATCGGCGAAGTTCTCGGCCATGCTCTCGGGCGTCAGCGCGGTCGCGAAGAGCATCGCGCCGTAGCCGAGCTTGCCCCAGAGATAGCCCCAGATGTTGTCGGTCAGCACCGCGTCGGGCTCGACCTCGCGCATGAGCGCGTGCATCGCCTCGGTGCGCGGGCGCACGGTGCCGTCGAGCTCGCCGAGCGCGACGAAACCGCGGTTGCCGTAGAGGATGCGCCCGGGCCCGAGCCAGTCCGCCCCGAAATTGACGAAAGCCCCGATCACCCGCTCCGCGCCGAAGCGCCGGGCAAGCGCGATCTCGTTGAGCCCGTTCTGCGCCGAGAGGACGACGCCGTCCTCCGCGAGATGGGGCGCGAGCGCCGCGGCCGCGGCCTCGGTGTGGTGCGCCTTCACCGCCAGCACGACGCGCGAGAAGCGCCCGTCGAGCGCGTCGGGCGTGACCGCCGGCACGCGCTGGACGAACGCCTCGACCGGCCCCTCGATCGCGAGCCCCGGCCCCGTGCAGGCGGCGGCGTGCTCGGCGACCAGGTCGACCATCAGCACCGCGTGCCCCGCCCGCGCCCAGCAGGCCCCGAGCGTGCCGCCGATCGCGCCCGCGCCCCAGATCAGCACCGGCTCGCTCACGCGCGCTCCCCCCACGGCCCCTCGAGCGCGGCGCGCGTCTCCTCGACGCCCACGGCCCAGAGCGTGCGCATGGTGTTGTCGTCGCGCTCCCAGGCGCTGCCGAAGCTGCCGTCGCCGAGGAGCCGCCGCGCCTCGGCGGGGGGCAGGGCGCGCAGGCGCTCCTTGTCGACGACGGGCTTCTCGCCCTCCGGCGCGGGCGCGGTTGCGAGCCGCGTCCACGGGAAGTTCTCCATCCAGTTGGCGTGGCTGCCGTGCGGGTCGATCTCGGCCACCGCGGCGGCGAAGCGCGGGGCCGCCCACCAGTTGTGCAGCCGGATCGAGAGATGCGGGCGCTCGGCCATGATCTCCTGCGCCAGCGCGCCGACGGGCGCGTTTCCGCCATGGCCGTTGACGATCAGGATGCGCCGGAAGCCCGACCGCTCGAGCGAGGCGATGACGTCGCGCGCCACCGCCATCAGCGTCTCGAGGCGCAGCGTCACCGTGCCGGGGAAGGCGGAGAAGTAGGGCGCGAGGCCGTAGGGCATCACCGGGAAGACCGGCAGGCCGAGCGGCTCGGCCGCCTCGATCGCCACGCGCTCGGCGAGGATCGCGTCGACCGCGAGCGAGAGCTGCGCGTGCTGCTCGGTCGAGCCGATCGGCCAGAGGCAGCGGTCGTCGCGCGCCGCCTGCGCCTCGACCTGGCTCCAGTTCATCTCCGCGATCCGCATGTTGCGCCGCCCCCTTTCGGCTTGACCCCGACTGCGCCGACTTTCATCCTCCGGGCATCAAAGGACAAGCAAGACCCGAGACGGGCGCCGGCCCGCGGGCGACAGGGGGTTCACGATGATGTTCGGTCGGATCAGGGGGGCCGCGCTCGCGCTCGGCCTCGTCACCGGCGCGGCGGGGGCGGCCGCGCAGGAGCTCACCATCGGCGTGCGCGGCGGGCCGGAGTCGATGGACCCGCATTACTCCGCGCTCGGCCCGCATGCCGAGGCGATGAAGCACATCTTCGACACGCTCGTCTGGTCGGACGAGAACCTCCAGCTCCAGCCCGGCCTCGCCACGAGCTGGGAGCCGATCGACGACCTGACCTGGGAGTTCCGGCTGCGCGAGGGCGTGAGGTTCCACGACGGCTCGGAGTTCACCGCCGAGGACGTGGTGTTCTCGATCGAGCGGATCCCCGAGGTGACCGGGCCGACGACGATGGAAATCTATGTCCGCCGCGTGGCGGAGATGGAGATCGTCGACGACCACACGCTCCGCATCACGACCAACGCGCCGGCGGCGACGCTGCCGAACGACTTCGTGCGCCTCTTCATCGTGTCCGCGGAGGCGGCGGCCGACCACTCGACCGCCGAGACTTCGGCCGAGGGCTTCAACTCGGGCGCGGCGACCATCGGCACCGGGCCGTTCCGCTACGTCTCGTGGGAGCCGAAGGGCGATCTCGTGCTCGAGCGCTACGACGACTACTGGCGGGGCCCCGCGCACTGGCAGCGCGTGGTGCGCAAGGAGATCCCCAACGACAGCTCGCGGCTGGCGGCGCTGAAGGCGGGGCAGGTGGACCTGATCAACTACGTGTCCTCGGCCGATTACCTGTCGCTGCAGGCGGACCCCGAGATCACCGTGTTCCAGGGCCCCTCGGCCTATGTGATGAACCTGCAGCTCGACCAGCGCGACGAGACGCCCATGGTCTACGACAACGACGGCAACCCGATCGAGGGCAACCCGTTCCGGGACCCGAAGGTGCGCGAGGCGATCGACCTCGCGATCGACCGCGAGACCATGGTCGAGATCGTGCTCGAGGGGCTCGGCCAGCCGGCGCGGCAGGTGATGCCCGAAGGCTTCTTCGGCTCCTCGGAGGACGTGATCGACCGGCCCTACGACCCCGAGCGGGCGAAGGCGCTGCTCGCCGAGGCGGGCTATCCGGACGGCTTCCGCATCGAGCTCTACTGCACCTCGGACCGCCTGCCGGGCGACGGCGACATCTGCCAGGGCCTCGGCCAGATGTTCACCCAGGTCGGCATCAAGACCGACGTCAACGCGGTGTCGAAGACGGTCTACTTCCCCACCCAGGCGCGCAAGGAGTACTCGATCTTCATGAACGGCTGGGGCACGCTGACGGGTGAGGCGTCCTACACGCTCGGCTCGCTCGCGCACAGCCCGAACGAGGAGCTGAAGCTCGGCGCCTTCAACCGCATCGAGTATTCCAACCCGGAGGTCGACGCGGCGCTGCAGGCCGGCATCGGCGAGCTCGACGACGCGAAGCGCCGCGCGCATTTCGAGAAGGCGATGGAGCTGACCATGGCCGACCGCGCCTATATCCCGATCGTCAATCTCGAGACGGTGTGGGCGGGGCGCGCCGACAAGGTGACCTATGTGCCGCGCGCCGACGAGGACACGCTCGCCTACTACGTGAAGCCGGCCGAGTGAGGCCTGATCGGGCGGGCCGCGACGGGCCCGCCCCGCCGCCGCGGAGCCCCCGATGCTCGGCTTCCTGATCCAGCGCGTCCTGCAGGCCGCGGTCGTGATGGCCGTGATGTCGGTGCTGGTCTTCGTCGGGGTCTACGCCGTCGGCAACCCGCTCGAGATCCTGATCCCGCCCGAGGCGCCGCAGGACGTGCGCGCCGCCACGATCGCGCGCTACGGCCTCGACCTGCCGCTGTGGCAGCAGTATTTCGTCTTCGTCGGCAACGCGCTGCAGGGCGATTTCGGCCGCTCCTTCATCTACAACGAACCGGTCCTGGAGCTCATCCTCTCGCGGCTGCCGGCGACGCTCGAGCTCGCCTTCGCGGCGGTGGCGGGGGCGACGCTTCTCGGCGTGCCGCTCGGGATGTATGCGGGCTACCGGCCGGAAAGCCGCCTCTCGCAGGCGATCATGGCGGTCTCGATCCTCGGCTTCTCGGTGCCGACCTTCTGGGTGGGGCTGATCCTCATCCTCACCTTCGCGGTCGAGCTCGGCTGGCTGCCCGCGGGCGGGCGCGGCGACACGGCGACGCTCCTCGGCGTCGAGTGGAGCTTCCTCACGGCGAACGGGCTCGCCCATCTGGTGATGCCCGCGACGAACCTCGCTCTCTTCAAGCTCGCGATGATGATCCGCCTCGCCCGCGCCGGCACTCGCGAGGTGA
>CAZWDE010000167.1:0-7174 GCA_964632555.1 uncultured Limibaculum sp. | reverse complement strand
CCCCTCCACCACGGCCGCCAGACCGACCCGGCGCTCGCGCTGACCGCCGCCGCGCGTCGGGCCGTGGGCGGCGGCGCGGGATCCCGGCGCCCCGCCCGCCCGGCGGGGCTCAGAGGATCTGGCCGAGGAAGGCCTTGGTGCGCTCGTCCCGCGGGTTGGCGAAGAACTCCTTGGGCGGCCCGTGCTCGACGATCACGCCCTTGTCGGTGAAATACATGTGGTCGGCCACCTCGCGGGCGAAGCCCATCTCGTGGGTGACGAGGATGCAGGTCATGCCTTCCTCGGCGAGCTCGCGGATCGTGGTGAGCACCTCGCCCACCGTCTCGGGGTCGAGCGCGCTCGTCACCTCGTCGAAGAGCATCACGTCGGGGTTCATCGCGAGGCTGCGCGCGATCGCCACGCGCTGCTGCTGGCCGCCCGAGAGCTCGCCGGGATAGGCGTCGGCCTTCTCCTCGAGCCGCACCTTCCTGAGGAGCCGCTGGGCGCGCTCGCGCACCTTCTCCTTGTCCTGCTTCAGCACCTGGACGGGCGCCATCATGATGTTCTGGATCGCGGTGCGGTGCGGGAAGAGATTGAACTGCTGGAACACCATCCCGACCTTCTTGCGCAGCGCCAGCTTGTCGAGCTCGGGGTCGTGCACCTCCTGCCCCTCGACCTGGATCGAGCCCTGGTCGATCGGCACCAGCGCGTTGATGCAGCGCAGCAGCGTCGACTTGCCCGAGCCCGAGGCGCCGATGATGCAGACGACATCGCCCTTCATCACGTCGAAGCTCACCCCCTTCAGCACCTCGGTCTCGCCGAAGCTCTTGTGCACGTCGCGGATCGCGACGATCGGCTGGTCGGGCGTCCAGGCGGGCGTATCGGGCATCGGATGATCCTAGTAGAGCCGGGTGCGCCGGTCGTCGTCGATGATGTCCTGCATGCCGGCGACGTCCTCGACGAGGCGCTGCTCGACGAGCCGGCCATGCGCGACCATCGCCTCGGCGAGGCTCGGCACGTCGCGCGTGTCGGGCCAGTCCTCGGGGTGCCAGAGGCGCGCCCGCACCGTGGACTTGGCGCAGTGCAGGAACGCCTCCTCGACCCGCACGAGGAGCACGAAGCGGGGTGCGCGGCCCCGGATCGCGTGCGCCTCGAGGAGCCGCGGCTCGACGCTGATCCGGCCCCGGCCCGCAACGCGGAGCGTGTCGTTGTGGCCGGGGATGAGGAAGATGAGCGCCACCTCGGGATTGTGGAAGAGGTTCTCGTAGCTGTCGAACCGGCCGTTGCCGAGCCGGTCCGGCAGCGCGAGGGTCTTTTCGTCCAGCACGCCGACGAAGCCGGCCGGATCGCCCTTGGGCGAGAGGTCGAGCAGCCCGTCCGGCCCCCGCGTGGCCAGCACACAGAAGGGCGAGGCGGCGATGAATCGCGCGCAGAGCGGGTCGATGTGGTCGATGGTCTTCTGCGAGGACATCGAGCCCGGCTCGCCGACGATCGCGCGAAGCTGGGCGCGCTCGGTCAGGATGTGGGCGTCGTCGGCCGTGGCGGCGTCACTGCTTGACGGCATGGCGGAGCTCCAGGTGCTGGGTGTAGCGCGCGATCGGGTAGCAGTAGACGAAAAACAGGAGCATGACGAAGCCGTAGAACGGCACGAGGAATTCGGGCCGGTTCTCGGCGGCGAGCGCGCGCTGCGTGAGGGTCATCACCTCGCCGACGCCGACCACCGAGGCGAGCACGGTCGCCATCGTGAGGATGGCGTAGAGGTTCATCCAGGGCGGCAGCATCCGCTTGACGCATTGCGGCAGGATGATCTGCCAGAGGATCTGGCGCCGGGTGAAGGCCAGCGAATGCGCCGCCTCCCACTGGCCGGACGGGATCGACTGGATGGCGCCCCGCACGATCTCCGAGACGTTGGCCATCACCGGCAGCGCGAGGCCGATCACGGCCTTCACCCAGTCCGGGAACGGGATGGTGGCGCCGAACACCTCGAACTCGAAGGGCAGGAGGAACATGCAGTAGAACAGCAGCACGAGCCACGGCGCGTTGCGGAAGAACTGCGTGACGGCCCAGCTCGCGCCGCGGGCCGGGCGGCTCTCCGAGACCTGCAGGATGCCGAGCGCGGTCCCCGTGACGGTGCCGATGCCCATCGACATGAAGCTGATCGCGACGTTGAAGACGAAGCCGCCGAGGAGCACCGGCAGCCAGTTCCAGAGCGCGGAAAGGACGCTCTCGCGCGCCTCGGTGCCCGCCGCCTCCTGCGCCCAGAGCGCCGTCGCCCAGCCGAGCACGATGAGCGCGAGCGCCGCGCCGTGCCAGGGCCGGAGGCGGAGGACGGGCGCGCCGAGGCGGCGCTCCTCCGCCGCCCGCGCCGCGAGCCGACCGGCGGCGGGCGCGAGCACCGGCAGGTCGGTGCCCCCGGTCAGCGGCGGCCGCCTCACGTGCCGAAGCCCGGCAGACGGATCGCCCGCTCCCAGCGGTGCATCACCCAGACGAGCGCGCCGACGAGAAGCACATAGGCGAACAGCAGGAAGGTCATCATCTCCGGCACGTTGAGGCTGTCCGACCAGATCTGGTTGGCGACGTAGAGCATCTCCGGCACGGCGATCGCATAGGCGAGCGTCGTCGTCTTCACCAGATTGACGAGGTTGTTGTTGAGCGCCGGCAGGCAGACGCGGAGCGCGAGCGGCAGCACCACGTGGCGGTAGGTCTGGAGCCGGGTGTAGCCGAGCGACTCCGCCGCCTCGACCGTCGCCCGCGGCACCGCCTCAATGCCCGAGCGGAAGATCTCGACATTGAACGCGCCGGCGAAGAACGAGAGCGAGATGATCGCCCAGTGCCAGTTGGAGAGGATCGGCTCCATGATCCCCCATTCGTTCTCCACCCGCGGCATCAGCGCGCCGAGGGCGAAGAAGAAGAAGTACATCTGCACGAGCGGCGGCGTGTTGCGGAAGAGCTGGATGTAGCCGTTGACGATCCGCCGGGTCCAGGTGAGCGACGAGCCCTGCAGCCAGGCGCCGACGACGCCGATGATCACCGACAGGACGAGGCAGATCGCCGAGAGATAGATCGTGTTCGCGAACCCGTCGATCATCCGGGTCCGGTCGAACTCGTCGTAGACGATGGTGAGGTTGATCCCGGTCGTCTCGGCAAGCGAGCGGAACCACTCGGTGATCTCAAGCACGTCCGCCCCCGCCCGGGATCGCTAGGAGGCGGCCGGCGCTCGGCCGGCCGCCGGAGAGCCCGGCCGTGTCGTCAGCTCCCGGCTCCCGGGATATAGCCGCGATAGCGCTCGTGCATGCGGCGGGTGAACGGCACCGGGTCGAGGCCGTACTCCTGCTCGAGCTCCATGATCCGGCCGGTGGTGTGCCAGTGCACCACCATGCCCGACATGAAGCGCGCCATCGCGTCCTCGCCGGTCTTGACCGCGACGCCCCAGGGCGCGTCGTCGATCGTGTCGAGCGGCATCTCGTAGTCGGCCCACTCCTCCTCCTGGAGGCGCGAGTTGAGGAAGCTGTCGTCGTAGACGAAGGCGGCGCAGCGGCCCTGGCGGAGCGCGTTCAGCGCCTCGGAGGTGCCGGTGAAGCCGACGATCTCGGCGCCGAACTCCTCCTCGGTCTTGCGGTTGTAGAACGCGCCCTGCACGCCGCAGACCGGCGCGCCCTCGAGATCCTCCCAGCTGGAGAACGGGCTGTCCTTGCGCGCCATGATGTTGGTGCCCGAGGAGTAGTAGTCGGGGTTGAGGATCTGCACGACGTTGCGGCGCTCGGCCGTGTCGGTCATCGTGGCGATCATCACGTCGATCTTGCCCTGCTCGAGGAACTGCATGCGGTTGGAGGCGACCACCGCGACGAGTTCCAGCTCGACGCCGAGCGCGTCGGCCACGTCCTGGGCGAGGTCGGGCTCGATGCCGACGATGTTGCCGTCGGTGTCGAGATAGCCGTAGGGCTTGTAGTCCGCCTTGACGCCGACGGTCAGCGTCCCGCTGTCCAGCACGTCGCGGAGGGTGTCCGCGGAGGCCGGGACGGCGGCGAGTGTCGCGGCGAGGGCCGCGGCCAGAATCCGGAACGTCATCGTGCGTCTCCCCTTGTTGTGTCCCCGTGTCGCTCGTCGTCGGCGCGGCACGCGCCCGGTCGGGGGCCGGCCGGCGGCCGCGCCCCGGCGGACGTCCCGCCGCGCCACGGTTGCGAGCATACAGGGGAATTGACGCGAGTCGACAATCGGCGTTCCGCCGGCGCCGGACCCGCGTCGTAAAAAATTCAAACGAACGGAACCGCCACCTCTGCCGGCTTCCATGCTAGAGAATCAAGTCGCGTAGGGCGGCCGGATCGGTCCGCCGGCCCGGTGCGTCATCACAATCAATCATCCGAGGGCACGAACATGACGGACGAAACCACGGTCGCCGAGCCGAGCGACGAGCAAACTTCCGGCGAATTTGCGCACGTCGTGATTCTCGACGAGGAGGGCAACCAGACCGGGGAGATCAGCGGCGCCCTCGCCAACCTGGTCCTCGGCGGTCACGGCACGCAGGGCGACATCATGCTGCTCGAGCCCGAGGGCGAGCAGACCATCCACATCAACGGCGGCACCGGTGACGTGTGGCTCGGCGGCGGCGGCCAGGACGGCGACGTCTGGATCCGCACCGAGGAGGGCAACGTGTCGATCCATCTCGACGGCGAGACGGGCGACATCATCGTCGGCGGCGGCGGCCAGGACGGCGACGTGCGCGTGATGAACAAGGACGACCAGATGACCATCCATCTGGACGGCATGTTCGCGGATGCGCGCCTCGGCGGCAACGGCCAGGACGGCGATCTCCAGCTCCTCACCAAGGAGGGCGACGTCGCGATCAACCTCGTCGGCGAGACGGCCGAGGTGATGATCGGCGGCGCCGGGCAGGGCGGCGACCTGCAGCTGCTCTCGGACGAGGGCGATCTCCGCGTGGTCATCAACGCGACCAACGCCAACATCGCCTGCGGCGCGGCCGGCCAGGCGGGCGACCTCATCCTGAACGACGCCGAGGGCAATCCCTCGATCCATCTCGACGCGGCCGACGGCAAGATCCGCGTCAAGGGCGCCGAGCTGCCGACGGCCGACCACGTGTTCGAGCCGGGCTACCGCCTGCCGGCGCTCGCCGACGTGGCCGCCCATATCGGCGCGCGCGGGCATCTGCCGGGCGTCCCCTCGGCCGCGGAGATGCGCGGGCGCGGCGTCGACCTCGTCGAGATGAACGCCACGCTGCTCGCGAAGATCGAGGAGCTGACGCTCTACATCCTCGAGCAGGAGAAGCGGATCGCGCGGCTCGAGGCCGGGCGCGGCGCCTGACCCGGCAACGGGCGCGGGCGGCCCATGGCTCGCCCGCGCGCGGAAAATCGGTCGGCGAGCATTGCCGTCTCAGCCGATGTTTGGTACTCACGGATCATAAGAAACTTTACCGGAGATTGGTAACATGAAGTACCTCGACGACGCGATCAACTGCAAAGACCCCAAGGTCAAAGCAAAGGCCAAGCAGCTCAAGACCGAGGCCACCAAAGCCAAGGACCCGACTCAGGTCATGGCCGTGATGAAGAAGCTGAAGGCCTTCAAGAAGGACCTTGGCAAGGCGAAGGACGACACCAAGAAGATCGAGGCCGAGATCGACAAGGATGCCGCCAAGCCGATGAAAGTCAAGCTTTCGAAAGCGTGATCAATATAATTCCGAATTACTGAAAAAGGAGAAGTGAAATGGGTGGTGCAGCAGCAGCCCTGGCGCAGAACGTGAAGATCGAACTCGACGGCAACAAGCTCATCAACGATGTGGCGACGATGCTGTCGAACGCGCAGGGCTCGCAGACGGGCGCCGGCTCGTCGAAGCCTTTCAGCATGCCGGCTCCGAAAGGCGTGAACGTCAAGTCGATCAAGACCGCGCCGGGCGGCGGCAAGCTCAAGACGACCTACACGGGCACGATCTGGACCCCGTTCGGCGACAAGCCCTATGGCCAGACGATCCTCCTGTCGCAGGTGCAGTACACCGTCTGCTCGTGGGACAATCTCGACGAGAAGCTGATCCGCAACCTGGTGGCCAGCTGCTCGATCGTGAACAAGGGGTTTGCCGGCTCGGCCGGTCAGATCACCGCGAAGCGCTCGATCCACGTCGAGACGGTGCGCGGGTCGATCGAGCCGACCGGCACGGTGACCTTCGACTTCACGCTGATCACCAAGACCCTCGGCATCACGACCGACACCGACAGCACGACGCACATGTACCGGATCAACGGCGCCAAGTGCGCGGCGTCGAAGTCCTGACGGGCTGACCGGCCGACACGAGAGGGCCCGCGGCGCGTCCGCCGCGGGCCCTTTTTGCTGTCCGCCCCGCCGCGCGCCGGCGCCGGCCCGGGCGGGCGAGGCACGGGAGCGCCCCGCGCCGCGCCGCGTTCCTCAGACCAGCGCGAAGTCGCCCGCGTCGAGCTCGAGCCCGCGCCGCACCACCGCCACGTCCTCGGCCGCCTGCGGGCCCTCGGCGCCGTCCGCGTCATAGGCGATCACGCCGGTCTGCCGGTCGTGGATGAGCCGCCCGTCGGCGAAGCTCGCGACCCCGTCGATCACCGTCGCCTCGCCGAGATCGGCGCCCACCAGCGCGCCGAACGTGTCGCTGTCGAGCCGGATCGTGTCGATGCCGACCTCGAAGTCGACGATCCGGTCGGCGTTGGCCGCCCCGAAGCTCGCGAAGACGAAGTCGTCCGCGCCCTCGCCGCCGATCAGGCGGTCACGGTCGAGACCGCCCGCGATCACGTCGTCGCCGTCGTTGCCGCGCACGAGATCCGCGCCGGCGCCGCCCTCGAGCGTGTCGTCGCCGTCGTGGCCGGTGAGGGTGTCCTCGCCCGCGCCGCCCGACATCTCGTCCGCGCCCGCGCCGCCGCCGAGCCGGTCGTCGCCGTCCTCGCCCGCGACCGTGTCGTCGCCGTCCCCGGCCGTGAGCGTGTCCGAGCCGGCGCCGCCGAGGAGCTCGTCGTCGCCGTCGTGGCCGATCACGCGGTCGTCGCCCTCGCCGCCGAGCAGCACGTCGTCGCCGGCATTGCCCTGAAGCCGGTCGGCGCCCGCGCCGCCCTCGAGAATGTCGTCGCCGTCATGGCCGGTGAGGGTGTCCTCGCCCGCCCCGCCCGACACCTCGTCCGCGCCCGCGCCGCCGCCGAGCCGGTCGTCGCCGTCCTCGCCCGCGACC
>CAZWDE010000166.1:0-7181 GCA_964632555.1 uncultured Limibaculum sp. | reverse complement strand
CGCCCGAGGCGGCGACGTCGAGCAGCAGGTCGACCAGGTGGTCCTCGAGCAGGTTGACCTCGTCGATATAGAGGAAGCCGCGATGGGCGCGCGCCAGCAGCCCCGGCTCGAACGCCTTCTCGCCGCGGGTCAGCGCCCGCTCGATGTCGAGCGCGCCGATCACCCGGTCCTCGGTCGCGCCGAGCGGCAGATCGACCACCGGGGTCGGCACCCGCAGGGCGGGCCCGAGGCCCGCGACCTCCGGGTAGCGCCCCTCCGGCGCCCCCGGCTCGCGGTTGTAGGGGCAGCCGGCGACCACCTCGATCTCGGGCAGGAGCGCGGCGAGCGCGCGCACGGCGGTCGACTTGCCGGTGCCGCGGTCGCCGAAGGCGAGCACGCCGCCGACCGAGGGGTCGACCGCCGCGATCGTCAGCGCCCGCTTGATCCCCTCCTGCCCGACGATGGCGGTGAAGGGGAAGGCCGGGCGGCGCGTCGCGGCGGGGACGGAGGTTTCGGCCGGAACGTCGACGGACTGGTCCATGGGCGGGCTCCCTCGGCTCTGCGGGGCGAGCCTGACCGCCCGCCCGCGGCCTGTCAACTTGCCCTGACGCCTCGCCTCAGGTCCGCGCCAGGCCCATCAGGTGCGCCATGTCCTTGAAGAAGATCTTGACGTGGGCGAGCGGGTCGCGGCGCACGAGCTTCTTGTTCATGTAGGCTTCGAAGGTGAGGCGCTGCACGTCCTTGTCCTCGCAGATCTTGACGAAGCTCTCGCGGCGCTTGTCGTTCTTGTACCAGTATTTCTGCATGATCCGCAGGATGAAGAACACCCGGCCGTGCTCGCGCATGAAGCGGCGCCGCGCGGTGCGCAGCGCGCGCGCGTCGCCGGTGGCGAGCGTCTCGAGGCAGGCATCGGCCGCGAACTCGCCGCCGATCATCGCGTAGTAGATCCCCTCGCCCGAGGCGGGCGCCACCACGCCGGCCGCGTCGCCCGCGAGCACGACGTCGCGCCCGTTGTCCCACCGCCCGAGCGGCTTCAGCGGGATCGGCGCGCCCTCGGTCCGCAGCGTCTCGGCCTCGGCGAGGCCCGAGGCGGCGCGGAGATCGGCGGTCGCGCGCTTCAGGTCGAAGCCGCGCTTCTCGGTGCCCATGCCGACCGAGGAGCACGGCCCGTGCGGGAACACCCAGCCGTAGAAGTCGGGGCTGATCCGCCCGTCATAGACCACGTCGCAGCGCTCGGGATCCCAGTTCTCCTCCGGGCTCCGGACGATCTCGTGATAGGCGATGACGTAGGGGATCCTGTCGCCGCCCGGCACGCATTGCCGCGCCACGTTGGAGCGGGCGCCGTCCGCGCCGATCACCAGGCGGGTCGCCGCGGTCCGGTGCTCGGGCCCTTCGCGCCAGCGCACCAGGGTCAGTCCGTCGTCGGTGCGCTCCACGGCCTCGAAGGTGCCGGTGGCGCGGACCGCGCCGGCCTCGGCCGCGCGGGCGCGGAGAAACTCGTCGAAATGCTCGCGGTCGACCATGCCGACATAGCCGTTCTCGATCGGGATATCGACGTGCTTGGCGGTCGGCGAGATCATGCGGGCCTTGCGGATGCGGGCGACGATCTGGCTGTCCGGGATCTCGAAGTCGCGGATGAGGCGCGGCGGCACCGCGCCACCGCAGGGCTTGATGCGGCCGGCGCGGTCGAGCAGCAGCACGGCGCGGCCCTCTCGGGCGAGGCGCTCGGCGGCAGTGGCTCCGGCGGGTCCGCCGCCGACGACGATGACGTCATAGTGCTGCATGGGTCATTCTCCCGGGACGGTGGCGGGCAGGGGGCGCGCCGCGTGGGGGGCCGCGCCGCGGGCGGCGAGGAGGGCCGCGACGAGGAAGACGCCCCCCTCGAGGGCGAAGACGGTGCCATAGGCGAGCGCGTCGCTCGCGAGGGCCGCGCGCATGATGTCGGCCGCGGCGGTGCCGAGGAAGGAGCCGAGGCCGAAGGCGATCGCCTGCGCCGCGCCGAAGAGGCCCATGCGCGCGCCCTCGCGCGCCTCCGCGCCCTCGCGCGCGAGCCCCATCATCGCGCCGATCGCCGCGACCGCGAAGGCCCCGTTGGCGAGGCCGAGGACGAAGACGTTGGGCCCGATCGGCCAGCCGGGGCCCGAGAGCCCGCCCGCCGCGAGCGCGATCAGCGCGGCGCCCGAGAGAAGGCACCCGCCGGTGATCCAGGCCGCGATCGGGATCGCGACCCAGCGCGCGAGGAGCGTGCCCGAAAGCAGCACCGCCACCATCCCCGCGAGCGCGCCGGCGTGGTGCGTGCCGCCGAGGGCGGTGCTCTCGCCCACCGTCATGCCGAAGACATGGCCGGCGAAGGGCTCGAGGATCAGGTCCTGCAGGTTGTAGGCGAGCATCGCGGCGAAGACGAAGACCGTGAAGCGGCGCACGCGGGTGTCGGCCCAGAGCTCGGCGATGACCGAGCGGAAGTCGGCGTCGCGCTCGGGCGGCGGGCGGCGCGGCCCGCGCTCCTGCCCCCAGATGCCGGCGACGGCGAGCGCCAACGCCACCGCCGCGACGCCGGCGGTCACGGCGAGGAGGCGCCCGTGGCTGTAGGGGTCGAGGAGCTGGCCCGCGGCGATGCCGGTGACCGCGAGGCCGAAGATCATCATGATCCAGACGAGGCTGCCGGCGGCCGCCTGCCGCGCCTCGGACACGCGGACGGCGAGAAGGGCGAGGAGGTTGGTGCCCGCCGCCCCGATGCCGAGGCCGATCAGCAGGAAGGCGGGGACCGCGGCGGCGATGCCGAGCGCCGCGTCGCGCTCCATGAGCCCGACCGCGGCGGCGGCGGCCATCGCGCCGAGGCCCAGCGCCGCGACGCCGCCGAGGATCCACGGGCTGCGCCGCCCGCCACGGTCCGCGCCGTGGCCGAAGCCCGGGCGGCAGAACTGCGTCGCGTAGTAGACCGAGACGAGGAGGCCCGGCAGGATCGCCGGCAGCGCGAGCTCGACCACCATCACCCGGTTCATCGTGGCGGTCGTGAGCACGACGACCGAGCCGAGCGCCATCTGCACGAGGCCGAGCCGCGCGATGCCGATCCACGAGAGCCCGGTCATGCCCCGGCTCCCGCGAGCGGGCCGCCGAGCGCGACGGCCGAGGCCAGCATCCCGAGGACGTAGGGCAGCACGCCGGCGCCGTTGTACCACGGGGCGCGGGCCTTCGGGTCGGCGAGCAGCCGGCGCATCGCGAGGAACTGGAGGCCGAGCAGCCCGGCGACGATGCCGGCGTGCCACGGCGCGCCCCAGCCGAGGAGGAGCGCGATCACCGCGACCTGCGGCAGCGCCATCACCCAGCAGGCGAGCCGCGCGGCGCGCTCGGGCCCGAGGATCACCGGCAGCGAGCGGAGACAGAGCGCCCGGTCGCCCTCGATCGACTTGAAGTCGTTGAGCGTCATGATGCCGTGCGCGCCGATGCCGTAGAGGAGCGCGACCAGCACGACGCGTGGCTCGGGCGCGGCCTGGGTCATCACGACGGCCCCCGTGATCCAGGGCAGCGTCTCGTAGGAGAGGCCGCAGACCGCGCAGCTCCACCAGCCGTTGGCCTTCAGCCGGATCGGCGGGGCGGAGTAGGCCCAGGCGGCGAGGATCGCGACCACCGCCGCGCCGAAGCCCCACGGGCCGAGGAGCGTCGCGACGCCGAGCGAGATCGCGGTCCAGGCGAGCGCGATGCGGAAACCCCAGGTGCCGGGGATGCGCCCCGACGGGATCGGCCGGTGCGGCTCGTTGATCGCGTCGACCTCGCGGTCGTACCAGTCGTTGACCGCCTGGCTCATCGCGCAGACGAGCGGGCCGGCGAGCACGATGCCCACCACGGCGAGCCACCAGCGGTCGGCGAGCGCGACGCCCGAGGCGACCACGCCGCAGCCGAAGGCCCACATCGGCGGGAACCAGGTGACCGGCTTGAGCAGTTCGAGGACCGCCGCGGGCTCGGGGAGCCGGCGCGCCGTCGCCGAGTGTATGGATTCGTTGACGCTCATGCGTCAATTAAACATGACACTCGGGAGGAGGGGAAGCGATTTCGCGGCGCCGTCCGGCTGTGTCGCGCGGTCGCAGCCGCGCCGCGGCGGGCCGGGTCAGCCCTGGTCGTCGCCCTCGGCGGTGCCGAGCCCGTAGCGGCGCAGCTTGACGTAGAGGCTCTGGCGGCTGAGGCCGAGCAGGTCGGCCGCGGAGGCGCGGTTGTCGTCGGTCATCCGGAGCGCCGCCTCGATGCAGAGCCGCTCGATCACGTCGACGGTCTCGCGCACGAGATCCTTGAGCGGCACGCGGCCGATCAGCTCGGTCAGCTGCTCGGCCGAGCGCGGGAGCGCGTTGCCGCCGAGCTGGGTCTCGACCGGGCGGAACGCCGCGTTGCGGAAGACGAAGCCGTAGCCGCCCTCCGCGCCCTCGCCGAGCGCGACGCTCGAGACCTCGACCTCGGTGACGAGCCCGTGCGCGCCCGAGAGGCTCGTCGAGTAGAAGCGGAGGCGCCCGCCCTCGCGCGTGTTGGAGAGGATGAGCGGCAGGTCGATCCCGCGGCGCGCGAAGAAGCGGTCGATGCTCTCGCCGCGCAGCTGCGTCTCGACCGCCACCTGCGCGAGGTCGAGGAACGCGTCGTTCGCCCACTCGATCCGGCCCTCCGGGTCGGTCAGCACGATCCCCTCGCAGGCCGAGCGGAACAGCGCGACGATCTGCTCCGCGCCCTCGTGCGGGGTGAGGTTCTGGTGCCCCGGCGCGGTCATCCGCACGAGGAACTGGCGCGAGCCCTCGGCCCGGAACAGCGAGAGGAAAAGGTCGACGGCGTGCCCGCCGGCGGCGAGCCCGGCCGAGAGCGCCTCGGGGCGGCCGGTGTTGCGCACCGCGGCGAGGCTCTCCTCGATGGTGCGCGTGCCCGCCTCGTCGAAGCCGAAGGGGAATCGCCGCCGCGCGAGATCGTCGGCCGGCCGCCCGAACAGCTCGCCCGCCGCGGCGTTCGCCTCCAGCACGCGCCCGGTGGCGGCGTCGAGGATCAGGAACGCCTCGGTGGCGGTCTGGAACAGCAGGCGGTAGCGCGTCTCCATCTGCAGGAGGCGCCCGTAGTCGCGCTCGAGCGACTGCTGCACGCTCACGAGCCGGCGCTGGAGCGCCGCGACCGTGCGCAGGTCGCGCCCGAGCAGCATCACGCTGCCCGCATCGTCGGCCAGCACGCCGCAATAGCGCACCGGCAGATCGGGCTCGTCGGGGCCCACCGGGTGGTTGACCTCGCGCCAGCGCGGCGTCTCGCCACGGCGCGCGGTCTCGATGATGTCGCGTATCTTCTGACGGCTTTCGGGGGTGACGAGCGCCTCCATCGGCTGGCCGAGCCAGTCCGCGAAGGCTTCGCCGTCGAACCCGTCGACGCCGAGCGCGAAGTCCTGCACGGTCCCGTCGCTGTCGATGACGAGGGCGATGTCCGAGGCGGTCGCGATGATGGCGCCGATCGTCTGCGCGTCGGCGTTGCCGAGATAGCTCTCGGGCTTCGAGAAATGCGTGGCCTTCAGTCCTGGCAGCATGGCGCTCGCTCGCTCCCCTGGGGCGGCCGGACGAAGAGCAGACCCGGCATCTCAGTCAAGGCCTTCGCGACGGCCGAGGCCCGCGCTGGCGATCGCCACCGCCTCGACCGGATCGGGCGAGGTCGCGTCGGCGCCGATCGCCTCGACGAGGTCCGGGCGGCGCTCGATCGCGTGACCGCCCACGAAAATCTGCGGCCGCCGGGGCCCGGCGGCGTCCCGCAGCCGCCCGATCATCCCGCGCAGCTCCTCCGCCTCGCGGTCGCAGCTGAGCGACAGGCCCACGACGTCGAACCCGTGCTCGGCGATCAGCCCGCTCAGCCGCGCCTCGTCGGCGTCGAGCTCGGTCCAGGTGCGCCAGCCGGCGCGGGCGAAGAAGCGCGCGACGATCAGCGCGCCGAAGACATGGGTCTCGCCCGGCACCGGCGCAAGCAGCACGCGGCCGGTCCCGGCGCCGCCGGACGGCTCCTCGGGCAGGTCGGGGCCGAGGCGGAACAGAACCTGGTGGAGCGTGCAGAGCCCGACGGTCACGTCGAGGAAGCTCACGCGGTCCTGCTCCCACATCTCGCCGAGGAGGCGCGCCGTCGCGGCGAGGAGATCGATATAGACCGAGGTCAGCGACACCCCGGCCGCGCGCAGCTCGTCGACGAGGGCGGCCGCGTCCCCGGTCATGCCGTCGATCGCGAGCCCGGCGAGCCGCTCCACCTCGGTGAGGCTCGGCTTGTGGCGCACCGGCCGGCGCGGTGCGTGCTCGCGCACGAGGCGCGGGATCACCTCGCGCTCCACCGCGGCGAGCAGGCGGGCGATGTCGCCGTGCGCGCCATGGCCGTTGGAGCGGCCGTTGCCGCGGGTCTCGGCGCGCCCCGGGGCGGACGAGCCGTGCTGAGGCGCGCCGCCGGCCGCCTCCTTGCCGCTGTGAGTCAGGCCCCTCATCGCGCGGGATCCTCCGGCGGCCCGGACCGGGCCCTGTGTCGACCGGCCCCGCGCCCGACCGGGCGGCCGCGGGGCCCGTCCTCCGATGCCCGCGCGTCGCGTGCGGGCGGCTTAGCGCGAATGAAAGCATCGTCGATCCCGGTTGTCAATTTTCGTTGACGCCGACGCGGGCCCTCCCGGCCGGCACCCGCACGGAAACCGGCAGAAAGCGCCCGATCTGCGGCCGATTGCCCCGGTTTCCCGGCGGCACGCCGCGGCGAGCGTCAGGCGACCGCAACACGGACACGTAAATCCAAGTTGACACTCCCGGGAGCGCCGACTACGCTTTTCCGAGCCTAAGGGAGACAACCACGGGAAGGAGGCGCAATGCCCCCCGCAGTCGCTACAGCGGCCGCCGAGAGGCCGAGGGCGGAGGCTCCGCCCCGCCGCGCCGCGCGGCCGCTCTACACGCCCGCCGAGCGCGCGCGCCGCGACGCCACCGTCTGGACCACGGTGCAGGGCGTGCTGGCGCCGGTGCAGTTCCTCGTCTTCCTCGTCAGCCTCGGGCTGGTGCTGTGGTTCCTGGCCACGGGAGAGGGCTTCGTCGCCGCCACGGTCTCGGTCGTCGTCAAGACGCTGGTGCTCTACGCGATCATGGTGACGGGCGCGATCTGGGAGAAGGTCGTGTTCGGGCAGTACCTCCTCGCCCCCGCCTTCTTCTGGGAGGACGTGGTGAGCTTCGGGGTGATCGCGC
>CAZWDE010000165.1:0-7207 GCA_964632555.1 uncultured Limibaculum sp. | reverse complement strand
CGTCAGCGCTGGGGGGCGAGGCCCTCGACGAGCACGTAGAGGCCGAGGCGCGCGCCCGCGAGGATCGAGAGCACCACGACGGGCGCGCCGGGGCTCAGCACCGAGAGCGCCGAGAGCCCCTGGCCGATCGTGCAGCCCATCGCGAGCACGCCGCCCGCGCCCATGAGCGCCGCGCCGAGGAGCTGGCGGCGCAGCTCGCGCGCGTCGTCGCAGGCCTCCCAGCGGAACTCGCGGCCGAGGAGCGAGCCGGCGGCCGCGCCGGCCACCACGCCGCCGACCGCCGCGACCGCGAAGCCGGGCAGGGTTCCGGCGGGCTCGAGCATGACGTAGAGCAGCGCCTCGCCGAGCGGCTGCGAGAAGGCCACGGTCTCGAGCGGGACGGCGTCGAAGCCGCGTGCCCCCGCGAGCGCCGTGATCCCCCAGCCGAACGGCACGACGAGCCCCGCCGCGACGCCCCAGAGCCCGCGCCGCCGCCCGAGCGCGCCGGACCCGCCGGCGACGGCGAACGCCGCGAGCGCCGCCGCCGCGACGGCCGCGACGAGCAGCGGGGGCAGGCCGAGAAGGCGCCCGGCCACCCGGTCGAGCCCCTCGCCCGGTTGCGGCGCGAGCCCGGCGAGGAAGAGCCGCGCCTCCGCGAGCGGGCCGCTCAGCGTCGCGAAGGCGGCGAGCCCGATCACCCCCACCATCACGCCCGCGCGCAGGTCGCCCCCGCCGAGCCGCGCCAGCGCGCCGAAGCCGCAGGTGCCGACGAGCGCCATGCCGTAGCCGAACAGGCACCCGCCCAGCACCGCGCCGACCGGCGACCAGCCGATCCGGGCATAGGCCGTCGCCGAGGGGTCCATCGCGCCGCCCGCCGCGAGCAGCCCGGTGCCGAGGATCGCCACCGCCGCGGCGAGCGCGACCATGCGGATGCGGCCGAAATCCTCGCCGTAGACCGCGTCCTCGACCGCGCCCATCACGCAGAAGCGCCCGAGCCGCGCCGCAAGGCCGAGCACGGCCCCCGCGAGGAGGCCGCCGAGGCTGGCCAGCGCTGCGCCGCTCTCGATCATCGATCGCTCCGGGTCGCCACCCGTCGAGCCTAGCCCCGGGCCGCGCCGCTCCGCAACGCCGATCCGCCGCGCCCGGCTCGCTCAGCCCGTCTCGCCCTCGTCCGAGCAGAACATCTCGTAGACGATGCCGATCATCTTCTCCGCGCGCCCGTCGGCGAGGCGGTAGTAGATCGCCTTGCCGTCGCGCCGGGCCTCGACGAGGCCCTCGAGCCTGAGCCGCGCGAGCTGCTGGCTGACCGCGGCCTGGCGCTGGGACAGGAGGCGCTCGAGCTCGGTGACCGAGCGCTCGCCGCCCGCCAGATGGCAGAGGATCATCAGCCGCCCCTCATGCGCGAGGGCCTTGAGGAAATCGGTCGCGCGACGCGCGTTCTCCATCATCTTGGCCACCTCGACGTCGTCGAGACCGTCCTCGAGCGTGGGCAGGGGCATGGGCCGCTCATCCGCTTCACCGCAGTGCCCTGCGACATAGAGGACCGGGACCCGCTTGCACAGGCCCGGAAAATCTCGCGCGGCAATGATCGGACGCCCCGGGTGCGTGTCACGGGCCGGCCTCCGCGATCAGGCGCCGCAGCATCGGGTAGAAGAAATCGGCCCCCGGATGCCCCTCGATCCGGCCGGTCTCGTGCCCGTCCACCAGCAGCACGAAGGTCGGCGTCACGCGCGCGGGCCGGGCCAGCGCGACGCCCGCGGGCAGCGCGCGGTCGAGCCGTGCGCGGCGGAGCGGGGCGGCGCGGCCCTCCTCGGTCAGCGCATAGGCGCCGCCGATCTCGGCGTCCCAGCGCGCGCACCACGGGCAGCCCGGCGCCTCGAGCATCAGCAGCTCGAGCCCGCCAGCCCCGGCCGAGGGGACGGACAGCGCGATCAGCAAGGCCGCGATCAGCCGGCGCATTTCGGTCGTTGACCCCCGTCCCCGCAGAGAGATATAAAAACGCGAATATGAGAATATAAGAAAACCGCGTGGGAAGGAAGCGGGATGGGCTTCGACATCGGCTATGCGGGCGCGCTGCTCGCGGGCCTGCTCTCGTTCGCGTCGCCCTGCGTGCTGCCGATCGTGCCGCCCTATCTGTGCTTTCTCGCCGGCGTCAGCCTCGAGGAGCTGACGGCCGAGGGCGAGCGCGCGCCGGGGGCCGAGCGGCGCATCGTCCTCGCCGCGCTCGCCTTCGCGCTCGGTTTCGCGACGATCTTCGTCCTCCTCGGCGCGACCGCCAGCACGATCGGGCAGGCGGTGAGCCGCCATTTCGACGTCCTGCGCTGGATCGCGGGCGGGGTGATCCTCGCGCTCGGGCTGCATTTCCTCGGGATCATCCGCGTCCCGCTGCTCTACCGGCAGGCGCAGATCCAGGTCGAGCGCCGGCCGGCGACGCTCGGCGGCGCCTATCTCGTCGGGCTGGCCTTCGGGTTCGGCTGGACGCCCTGTGTCGGCCCGGTGCTCGCCGCGATCCTCTTCATGGCGGGCGCGCAGGAGACCGCCTGGCAGGGCGCGGCGCTCCTCGGCGTCTACGCGCTCGGCATGGGCGCGCCCTTCGTGATCGCGGCGCTCTTCGCCGGGCCGTTCCTGCGGGCGATGCGCGGGATGCGCCGGCATATGGGCCTCGTCGAGCGGGGCATGGGCGCGCTTCTCGTGCTGACGGGCCTGCTCTTCATCACCAACGCCATCCCCGCGATCGCGGGCTGGATGCTCGACTACGTGCCCGCGATGGGCTGACAGGGAGGACGACATGAGGCTCAGACCGTTCGCCGCGCTCCTCGCGCTCGCGCTCGCCGCCGTGACCGCCCGGGCTGCCGAGCCCGCGCCCGGCGCCCTGCACCACCAGGACTGGTTCGCCGTCACCTTCAAGGACCTGCGCGAGGACCTCGCCGACGCGACCGCGGCGGGCAAGCGCCTCGCCCTGATCGTCGAGCAGCACGGCTGCATCTATTGCCGGCAGCTGCACGAGGAGGTGCTCTCCGACCCCGAGGTGGCCGACTACGTGACCGAGAACTTCGTGGTCGTGCAGCTCAACATGTTCGGCGACGAGGAGGTGACCGATCTCGACGGCCGGACGATGACCGAGCGCGAGGCGGTGCGGCGCTGGGCGGTCACCTTCACGCCGACGCTGATCTTCCTGCCCGAGACGGCGCCCGAGGGCGCCACGGTCGCCGAGGCGGCCGTGCAGGTGATGCCCGGCGCCTTCGGCAAGTGGACCACCCTCGACATGTTCCGCTGGGTGCGTCTCGAGGGCTACGCGGGCGAGGAGCACTTCCAGAAGTTCCACGCCCGGCACATCGAGGAGCTGCGCGCGGCCGGCCGGCTCTGACGCACGGGTTGCGACATTATATTCGATCATCTGAATTTGATGTTGCGACCTGCCCGCCGGCCGTGGCAGGTTTCACAAAACAAAGACGAAGAATCACCTGGGAGACACGCTCATGAAGGCATATGCCGCCGCCGCGGCCGCCCTGTCGCTGTCCGCGGCGCTCGGGCACGCGGCCGACATCGCCCCCTCCGCGGTCGTCTACGGCGCCTATGGCGCGGTCGAGCAGTCGCTGACCGGCGTGCCCGGCGACCCCGTCCGGGGGCGCGAGATCATGGCCGACCGCGGACTCGGCAACTGCGTCGCCTGCCACGTCGTCTCCGACATGGCCGAGGTGCCCTGGCACGGCGAGGTCGGGCCGCCGCTCGACGGCGCCGCCGACCGCTGGAGCGAGGCGGAGCTCCGCGGTCTCGTCGCCGACGCCAAGAAGACCTTCGAGGGCACGATCATGCCCGCCTTCTACAAGGTCGACGGGTTCATCCGCCCGGGCGACGGCTACACCGGCGAGGCGGCGACCGAGATCGCGCCGATCCTGACGGCCCAGCAGATCGAGGACGTGGTCGCCTATCTCGCGACCCTCAAGGAGTGAGCCCGGCTAGCCGGGCCCGAGGACAGACACGGAGGAAGCGATGACCTACACCAGACGACAGGCGATGGCGCTCGGCGCGGGCGGGATCGCGCTCGCCGCGCTGCCCGCGCTGCCGGCCCTCGCCGCGGAGGGGGCGGTCGACGCCGCGATCATGGCGTTCACCGGCGGCGTCGCGCCGGCCGAGGGCGGCGTCGATCTCGACACGCCGGAGATCGCCGAGAACGGCAACACCGTGCCCGTGCGCGTGGCGGCCGAGGGCGCGACCGACGTGCTCGTGCTCGCCGCCGGGAACCCGAGCCCGGGGGTGGCCACCTTCCATTTCGGCCCGCTCGCCGCGGCCTACGCCTCCACCCGCATCCGCCTCGCCTCGACGCAGGACGTGATCGCGGTCGCCAAGCTCGCCGACGGGTCGTTCGGCATGACCCGGCGCACGGTGAAGGTGACCATCGGCGGCTGCGGCGGCTGACCCCGGCATTCAGAGGAGACGAGCCATGGCGAAGGTGAAACCCCGCGTGAAGGTGCCGCGCAAGGCGGCGGCCGGCGAGGTCGTGACGATCAAGACGCTGATCAGCCACCCGATGGAGTCCGGCCAGCGCAAGGACAGCAAGACCGGCGAGCTGATCCCCCGCCAGATCATCAACCGCTTCACCGCCCGCTTCAACGGGCAGGAGGTGATCGCGGTCGATCTCGAGCCGGCCGTGTCGGCGAACCCCTATTTCGAGTTCGAGATGACCGTGCCCGAGGCCGGCACGCTCGACTTCGAGTGGGTCGACGACGACGGCACCGTCTACACCGAGAGCGAAGAGATCAAGGTCGGCTGAACCGGCCCGCGGGAGGAATGACCCCATGAGACGCGCGAGCATCGCATCGGCCGGCGCCATCGCGGCGGCCCTCGCCCTCGGCCCCGTCGCGGCCCCGGCCGACGAGGACGCGGAGCTGATCATCGACGGCGAGACCCTCGTCACCAAGATCGAGGCGCCGGCCGATCATCCGCTGTCGGAGGTGCTCTCCGGCTGGCGCTTCCGCACCGGCGAGACGCAGGCGCTGCAGACCGACGACTTCGACAACCCGGCCTTCGTCTTCATCGACGGCGCTCTCGAGGCGTGGGAGAGCGAGGAGGGGGCGGAGGCGAAGTCCTGCGCCACCTGCCACGGCGATGTCGAGGAGAGCATGGCCGGCGTCCGCGCCGGGATGCCCAAGTGGAACGCCGCGGCCGGCGAGGTCTGGTCGCTCGAGAACTACGTCAACGACTGCCGGGTCAACCGCATGGGCGCCGAGCCCTGGAAGTGGGACAAGGACGAGATGAACGCGATGGTCGCGCTCATCGGGCTCCAGTCGCGCGGTTTGCCGGTGGCGGTCGACATCTCGGGCCCCGCCCACGCGTGGTGGGAGCGCGGCCGCGAGATGTACTACACCCGCTTCGGCCAGCTCGAGCTCGCCTGCTCGAACTGCCACGAGGACAACTACGGCAGCATGATCCGCGCCGATCACCTCAGCCAGGGTCAGACCAACGGCTTCCCGACCTACCGGCTGAAGAACGCCAAGCTCAACTCGATCCACGGCCGCTTCAAGGGCTGCATCCGCGACACGCGGGCGGAGACCTTCGCGCCGGGATCGGCCGAGTTCCGCGCGCTCGAGCTGTACGTGGCCTGGCGCGGGCAGGGGCTCTCGGTGGAGACGCCCTCGGTGCGCAACTGAGCCCGCCCGTCCCCGCCGCGCGCGGGGACGGCCGTCCGACCCACGACCAACGCCGCGCAGCGCGCGGTGGCGGCGGCCCCGCGCCCCGCCAACAGAGGAGACATGCCCGATGATCTCGCGGCGCGATTTCCTTCAGGCCGGGATGGCGGCCTCCGCGATCTTCGGCGCCGGGCGCCTGCCGGCGGTCGCCGCGACGCAGGCGATGACCGAGGAGGCGCTCGTCGAGATGGCCCCGCTCGGCAACGTCTCGATCGTGCACGTCACCGACATCCACGCGCAGCTCCGGCCCGTCTGGTTCCGCGAGCCCTCGGTCAATCTGGGCGTCGGCCCGGTCGCCGGCCTGCCGCCGCACGTGACCGGCGAGGATTTCCTGAAGCTCTACGGGATCGAGCCGCGCTCGCCCCTCGCCTATGCGCTCAGCTCGGAGGACTTCGCCGCGCTCGCCCGCGACTACGGCCGCATGGGCGGGCTCGACCGGGTCGCCACGGTGCTGAAGCGCATCCGCGCCGAGCGCCCCGACGCGCTGCTGCTCGACGGCGGCGACACCTGGCAGGGCTCGCTGACGGCGCTCCGGACGAACGGGCAGGACATGGTCGACGCCATGAACCTGCTCGGCCCCGACGCGATGACGGCGCATTGGGAGTTCACCCTCGGCATCGACCGGGTGACCGAGATCGTCGACGCGCTGCCCTTCCCCCTCCTCGGCGCCAACATCTTCGACGCGGAGTGGGACGAGCCGGCCTACGAGCCCTATACGCTCTTCGAGCGGGGCGGCGTTACGGTGGCGGTGATCGGGCAGGCCTTCCCCTACATGCCGATCGCCAACCCCGGCTGGATGTTCCCCAACCTCTCCTTCGGCGTGCGCGAGGAGCGGAAGCAGGAGGTCGTGTCCGAGGCGCGGGAGGAGGGCGCGAGCCTCGTCGTGCTGCTCTCGCACAACGGCTTCGACGTCGATCGCAAGCTCGCCTCCCGGGTCGAGGGGATCGACCTCATCCTCTGCGGCCACACCCACGACGCGCTGCCCGAGCCCGTGACGGTCGGGAACACGCTGCTCGTCGCCTCGGGGTCCAACGGCAAGTTCGTCAGCCGGATCGACCTCGAGGTCGACGGCTCGGGGCTCAAGGCCGCCCGCCACAAGCTGATCCCGGTGTTCTCGGACGCGATCGCGCCGGACCCCGAGATGGCCGCGCTGATCGCGCGCCACCGCGCACCCTTCGAGACCGAGCTCGCGGAGGTGCTCGGCACCACCGAGAGCCTCCTCTACCGGCGCGGCAACTTCAACGGCACCTTCGACGACCTGATCTGCCGCGCCCTGATCGAGGAGCGCGAGGCCGACATCGCGCTCAGCCCCGGCTTCCGCTGGGGGCCGTCGCTCCTGCCGGGCGAGCCGATCACGCGCGAGGACGTCTTCAACGCCACCGCGATGAGCTATCCGCAAGCCTACCGCACCGAGATGACCGGCGAGACGCTGCACACGATCCTCGAGGACGTGGCGGACAACCTCTTCCACCCCGACCCCTATTACCAGCAGGGCGGCGACATGGTCCGCGTCGGCGGCATGGGCTACCGGATCGACA
>CAZWDE010000164.1:0-7224 GCA_964632555.1 uncultured Limibaculum sp. | reverse complement strand
GAGGTCAAGATCTCCTGCAAGGCGTCGGACGTGTTCCTCACCGTCGCCGCCTACCAGCAGCTCGCCGAGCAGACCGACTGCCCGATCCATCTCGTCATCACCGAGGCGGGCGGCGCGTTCTCCGGCACGGTCAAGTCGGCGATCGGGCTCGGCCAGCTCCTCTGGATGGGGATCGGCGACACGCTGCGCGTCAGCCTCTCGGCGGACCCGGTCGAGGAGGTGAAGGTCGGCTTCGAGATCCTGAAGTCGCTCGGCCTGCGCCACCGCGGCGTCAACATCATCTCCTGCCCCTCCTGCGCGCGGCAGGGTTTCGACGTCATCAAGACCGTCGAGAAGCTCGAGGCGCGGCTCGAGCACATCAAGACGCCGATGTCGCTCTCGATCATCGGCTGCGTGGTCAACGGCCCGGGCGAGGCGCTGATGACCGATGTGGGCTTCACCGGCGGGGGCGCCGGGCGCGGCATGGTCTATCTCGCCGGCAAGCAGTCCCACACGATGTCGAACGATCAGATGATCGACCACATCGTCGAGCAGGTCGAGAAGAAGGCGGCCGAGATCGAGGCGGCGCGCGCTGCCGAGGAGGCCGAGGGCGGGGCCACCGCCGACCCGGAGACGACCGCCGCCGAGTGAGGGCGTCCGCGCCGGCGGGGCGGGCGCTCCGCCAGGCCCCGTCGCCCGCCCCGGCGGGCCGCTCAGAGATCGAGCACGAGCTTGCCCCGCGCCCGGCCGCTCTCCAGCAGGCGGTGCGCCTCGCGCAGCGTCTCGACCGAGAGGCGCCCGAGATGCGCGCCGACCGTCGTGCGCACGCGGCCCGCGTCGACGAGCGCCGCCACCCGGGCCAGGAGCCGCCCCTGCTCCGCCATGTCGGGCGTGCGATGCATCGGCCGGGCGAACATGAACTCCCAGTGCAGGGAGATCGCCTTGGTCTTGAGCTTCATGATGTCGAAGGTCTCCGGGTCGTCGATCAGCCCCAGCCGGCCCTGCGGACGGAGCGCCGCGACGATCTGGTCGAGATTGCGGTCGGTCCCGTTCGCGGAGAGCACGTGGTCGACCCCCTCCGGCGCGATCGCGCGGACGGCGTCGGCGAAGGGGCCGTCGTGGCTGACCACGTGCTGCGCGCCGAGCTCGCGGACCCAGGCCTCGGTCTCGGGGCGCGAGGCCGTGGCGATCACCTCGAGCCCGGTCAGCGCCCGGGCGATCTGGATCGCGATCGAGCCGACGCCCCCGCCCGCGCCGACGACGAGCAGCCGCTCGCCCGCGCCGCCGCCCTCGGCGATCCCCAGACGGTCGAACAGCATCTCCCAGGCGGTGATGGCCGTCAGCGGCAGCGCCGCGGCCTCGGCGAAGGAGAGCGTGGCGGGCATCCGCGCGGCGATGCGGTGGTCGACCGCCTGCCGCTCGGCGTTGGAGCCCGGGCGCGCGAGATCGCCCGCGTAGTAAACCGCGTCGCCCGGCGCGAAACCCTCGACCCGCGGGCCGACGGCGCGGACGACGCCGGCGGCGTCCCAGCCGAGGATGCGGAAGGGCCCGTCGGGCCCGAGACCCGCGCGCACCTTCCAGTCGACCGGGTTGACCGAGACGGCGCGGACCTCGACGAGCAGGTCGTCGGGGCCGGGCTCGGGCTCGGGCGCGTCGATCTCGACGATCGCGTCGTCGGCGTCGAGCGGGGCGGGGCGGGTGTGTCCGTAGGCGCGCATGGTGTCCTCCTCCTGGCGTGTCGTCCGGTGGCGCCGGAGATGGGGCGGGCTTGACTTCGCGCGGAGAGGTGAGATCTCGCTCACCAGGTGAGAGGGAGCGGCGCATGACCCACGAGCGCTACGATTGCGGGCCGGGCTGCCCGGTGGCCGCGACGCTCGACCTGATCGGGGGCAAGTGGAAGGGCTCGATCCTTTATCTGCTCGCCGAGGCGCCGGCGCGCTTCAACGTGCTGCGCCGCCTGATGGGCGACCCGCCGGCGCGCTCGCTGTCGGACCAGCTGAAGGAGCTGGAGGCGGCGCGGCTCGTGCGCCGGCGCGTCGAGGACGCGAGCCCGCCCGCCGTGATCTATGCGCTGACGGCGCGGGGCGAGAGCCTTCGGCCGGTGCTCGCGGCGCTGGCCGACTGGGGGGTGGCGCGGCTGGTCGAGGAGGGGCGCGCGCTGCCCGACGACCGGGCGGTGCGCGAGCGGGTGCGGCGGCTGGCGGCCGGGACCGGCGGCGCCGGTCCGGCGGCGCGATGAAGGGCCGGGCCGCGGCGTTCGCTCGGCGCGCCGCTCTCGCCGGGCTGGTGGCGGCGCTGGTTCTCGTGGGCGCGGGGTGCGCGATGATCTGGACGGTGGAGCACGACCCGGCGCGCTGGCACGTCGATCCGCTGGCGGCGGAGCGGACGGGGCGCCCGAACGACTATCTCGCGGCGCCCGAGGGGATGGCGGCGGCGCCGGTCGACCGGGTGGTGGCGCCGGTGGACGCGAGCCCGGCGGCGCTGATGGATCGGCTCCACGCCGTCGCGACGGCCGAGCCGAGGGTGTCGGTGGTCGCGGGGCGGCCGGAGGATCTCTTCGTCACCTATGTGCAGCGGTCGGCCGTCTTCGGCTTCCCCGACTACGTCTCGGTGCGGGCGGTGCCGGCGGGCGAGGGCGCGGCGCCGGCCATCTGGTCGCGCGCGCGCTTCGGCTACTCGGATCTCGGCGTGAACCGCGCCCGGGTCGAGCGCTGGCTCGCGGCGCTCAGCGGCGGCGGGAGCGGCTAGGGTTCGCGGGGGGCCGCGCGCTCCCCCGGCGAGGCCGCGCCCGTGCCCGGCGGAGCGGCGGCCCGCCCACCCGCGCGCGGCCCCCCGCCGCGGCGTGGCGGCGGCTCAGACGCCGGGCGCGCAGCCCTCGGACTGGTGGCGCCAGATCGTGAGGTTGCGCGCCTTCTCGCAGCGCGAGGTCACTTGGCGGCGGCCGATGGTCAGGCAGGCGGTCTCCCCGACCTCGACGCGGGCGCCGGCCGAATCGCGGCAGTAGCACTCGGGATAGCTGTGGCCCGGCTTCGGCGGCGGCAGATCGAACGCGACCGCGGGCGCCGGGCCCCCGGCGAGGGCCGGGCCGGCGAGGCAGGCGGCGAGGACGAGCGAAAGCCAGCGCATGACCCGAGCCTAGCCCGGCCGACGCGCCTTGCAAAGCGGGACGCGCGGGCTCAGGAGGCCGCGGCGCGCCAGGCCTCCCAGTCCTCCGGCGTGTCGAGATCGGTGACCGCGGCGCGCCCCGGCAGGGCGACCTCGACGAGGAAGTCGGCGTGCTCCTTGAGGATCGCCCGCGCGCCCTCGTCGCCCGACAGCGCCCTCAGCGGCTCGAGAAAGCGCCGGCCGAACAGCACCGGGTGGCCCGGCGTGCCGTCCTCGGCGGTGGCGCGGACGATCTCGCGCCCCTCCTGCGCGTCGAAGGCCGCGATCAGGCGGTCGATCTCGGCCGCGCCGATCTCGGGCATGTCGGCCATCGCGATCAGCACCGCGTCGGCGTCCGGCCGCACGGCGGCCACGCCGGCGGCGATCGAGGCGCCCATCCCCTCCGCGGCGCGCGGGTTCTCGACCGGGCGCGCGCCGGTCCCGGCGAGCGCCGCCGCCCGCTCGGGGTCGCCGGGGCGGAGCACGGCCACCACCTCGTCGGCCCCGCTCGCGGCGAGGGCGCGGGCGCTCCGCGCGATGACCGGCTCGCCGCCGATGCGCTCGAGCAGCTTGTCGCGGCCGCGCATCCGGCGGGCCGAGCCGGCCGCGAGAAGGATCGCCGAGACCACCGGGCGGGTCGGCACCCCGGCCGCCGTGCGCGGCGACGGGCGCGAGGGGATCTCCTTGAGGAGACCGCCGACGCCCATGGCGGCGATCTCGCCGTCGCCCGCGGGCCGGCCGCAGGCCACGCGCTCGAGCACCCAGTCGGCGCCGTTGAGCTTGGGCGAGCGGGCGCAGCCGGGCAGGCCGATGACGGGCCGCCGCCCGAGCTCGCCGAGGAAGAGGAGGTTGCCCGGATCCACCGGCATCCCGAAGCGCGCGATCCGCCCGCCCGCCGCGACGACGCCGGCGGGCGCCACATCGGCCCGGTCGGACGTGGCCGAGCCCGTGAGGATCAGCACGAGCCCGCCGGGGAGGCTGCCGAGGGCGGCCGCGACCGCCGCCGTCTCGTGGGGCACGACGCGCTCCTCGGCGAGCAGGATCCCGAGCGCCGCGAGACGGCCGCGCACAGCCTCCGCCCCCTTCTCGATCACCTTGTCGGACTGTCCGGGCACGCGGGTGAGGAGGAGCGCGGCGTCGGCGATCGCGGGCGGGGCGACGCGGAGCAGCGGGCGCCCGGCCGCCAGCCGCTCGGCCGCCGCCACGGCCGCCGCGGGCGCGGCATAGGGGATGATCTTCACGGTCGCCACCATCTGGCGCGGGGCGACACGGGCATGATCGGGCAGCGTCGCGAGCGTCACCGCCTCGTCGATCGCGTTGAGGGCGTGCACCCGAGCGGTGTCGAGATCGAGGAGGCCCGGGCCGGTGGCGAACAGGTTCGCCCGCCCGGTGAAGGGCGCCGAGACCGCGAGCCCGAGCGCCCCGGGGTCCGGCGCGATGGCGGCCGCGATGCGGGCGGCGGCGGCGTCCTCGCCGACATCGCCGGGCCCGAGCCGGGCCGCCATCACCGTCTCGTGGCCGGCGGCGGCGATCCGCGCGAGATCGGTCGGCGACAGCACGCGGCCTTTCTTGAGCTTGCCGTCCGGCAGCGCGAGCGAGTGGGCGAGCACCGCGCCCTCGGCGTCGGCGAGCGGGGTCGGGCCGAAGCGCATCGGGTTCAGGCGGCGGCGGCGAGGCCGGGCCGGGTCTCCGGCCGGCGCAGCCGCTCGGTCATCTGGGCGAGCGTCGCGACGGCGATCTCGGCCGGCGAGCGCGCCCCGATGGCGAGCCCGACCGGCGCGTCGATCCGCGCGATCTGCGCCTCGGTCAGCCCGGCGGCGCGCAGCCGCTCCACCCGCTTGGCATGGGTCCGGGTCGAGCCGAGCGCGCCGACATAGAAGGCCGGCGAGGGAAGCGCGCGCAGCAGCGCCGGGTCGTCGAGCTTGGGGTCGTGCGTCAGCAGCACCACGGCGGTGCGAAGGTCGAGCCCGTGCGCGTCGAGCGCGGCGTCGGGCCAGTCGTGCACCAGCCGCTCGCCGGGGAAGCGCGCCGGGCTCGCGAAGGCCTCGCGCGGGTCGATCACGGTGACGTCGTAGCCCGCCTCCCGCGCCATGCGGGCGAGCGGCTGGGCGATGTGCGCGCCGCCGACGATCGCGAGCCGGAGCGGCGGGTTGTGCACCGCGAGGAAACGCGCGGGGTCGGCCGCGTCGAAGCCCGAGCGGTCGGCGTCGAAGCGGGCGGGCGCCTCGTCGTAGCCGATCAGGCGGTGCGCCGGCCGGCCGAGCGTGGTCACCGGGCGCTCGCCGGCCGTGGCGATCCGGGTCTCGACCGCGACGGGACGGCGCGCCGCGCGCGCCTCGGCGAGCGCGTCGAGGAGCGCCTCGGGCAGCGCGGCGCCGACCGGCTCGACCAGCACGCGGATCCGCCCGCCACAGGCGAGGCCGACCGCGAACGCGTCGTCGTCGGACACGCCGAACTCCATCAGCCGCGCCGCGCCGTCGCCGATCGCCTCGAGCGCCTCGGCCGCCACGGCGCCCTCGACGCAGCCCCCCGAGACCGAGCCCATCAGCTCCGCCTCGCCGGAGATCGCGAGCTGCGCGCCGACGGGCCGCGGCGCCGAGCCCCAGGTCTCGACGACGGTGGCGAGCGCCGCGCCCTTGCCCGCGCGGTGCCAGGCAAGCGCGGTCTCGGGAATGCGGTCGTGATCGGGCTGGCCCATCCGGCACCTCCTGGAACAGATGTGGCGGAGAGCCCGGCACCTGACAAGATCCGGCGGCTCGGTTGACTTGATTGCCACAAACCTGCACGTTTGAACGGATTTCGGCGGAGGCGGGGCAGCCCCGTGGCGATCGCGGGCCGGGCGCGGCTTTGCGCGGATCTCACGGCGTCCCATATGCCCATCGGAATCGCAACGGAGGGTCGGGGCGTCGCGGCGGCGAGGATCCGCCGGTGGGCCGGTCCGGAGGGCCAGACTGTGACGCAGAGCTTTTCGCTCTACCTGCCGCTCAAGCGCCGGCTCAAGCTGGATCCGGGCGACTTCATCTCCGAGATGCGGCTGCTCGTCGAGCAGACCGGCGCGACCGTCCGGGTCGATCCGCGCAGTCTGCACCAGGCGGGCCAGGCGCGCGGGGGCCTGCTCTCCTCGCTGCGCGGCGCGCCGCCCGAGACCATCGCCTTCGAGCTCGACGGCGTGCGGCTGCGGGTGGCGATGCACGCCGAGCCCTTCGCCGAGCGGCTCGAGATGGGGCGCTACGTCAACCCGGTGATGTGGGACCACGGCCTCGGCGAGTTCGCCGATCACCGGGCGCATTTCCGCGTGCACGAGGCCGGGATCGAGGGCGAGGAAGGCCCCGACGCGACCTTCGACCGCGCCGCCGCCGTGACCGCAACGGCCTCGGTCGTCGCGCGCTTCGCCGAGCCGGTCGGCGCGGTCTGGGCCGCCGGGCGCAACTCCGTGCCGATGCGCACCTTCCGCGCGGCGATGGAGAAGCTCCGCGAGGGCCGCGCGCCGCTCGACTTCTGGCTCCGCTGGCACGTGCTGCCGCCGGGCGAGATGGAGGACCTGCAGCCGGGCCTCATCACCGCGGGCCTCGCCCCCTTCATCGGCCACGAGATCCTGGTCCGGCCGTCGGAGACGCCGACCAAGACGATGATCGACCACACCTTCGAGATCGCCCGCCTCCTGATCGACGAGAAGCTCGCGATCAGCGACGGGCAGGTGATCGCGGGCGCCGGCGAGCAGCCGCTTCGCCTGCGGCTCGGGGTGCGCCACAGCCGCGAGGAGGCGCCGCTCTGCGAGATCGTGGCGCTCGACGCGGCCACCGCCCCGCGGCCGAGCCGGCGCCGGAGCAAGGAGACGCCGGCGGAGCCCGGCGAGGGCGCCGCGCCCGCCGCGCCGCATCCGGGCGCGACACGGGTGGCGGGACGGGGCGGCGCCGCCCTCGCCGCGCGGGCCGCCGAGGCCGAGCCCGACGCGCTCGAGGAGACGGTCGAGCCGGAGAGCCTGCCGACGCCCGCGCGCGCCGCCGGACCGGCCGTCGAGCCCGAGGCCGCGGACGAGACGGCGCCCGCGCCGTCGCCAAAGCCGCGCCCCGCCTCCGGACGGCGCGTGCTCCGTCAGGT
>CAZWDE010000163.1:0-7236 GCA_964632555.1 uncultured Limibaculum sp. | reverse complement strand
GGCCGCCGGCCATGCGCGCCATCAGATCGGCGGTCGCCGGCGCCACCACCACCAGATCGGCGACGCGCGACAGCTCGATATGGCCCATCTCCGCCTCGTCGGTCAGGTCGAACAGGTCGTCATAGACCTTGGACCCGGCGAGCGCCGCGACCGAGAGCGGCGTGACGAACTCGCGCGCCGCGCGCGTCATCACAGGTGTCACGCGTCCCCCGGCCCGCGCCACGAGCCGGATCAGCTCGAGCGCCTTGTAGGCCGCGATGCCGCCGCCGACGATCAGGAGAATGTGCCGTCCCTGCATGCGCTCCGTCCGGCTCCCGGCCGGCCCGCCGGTGAACGGGAAGAACCCCGTGCAATTGATGTAATATCCGGGCCGGGCCGGCCGCAACCCGGAACATCCGGCCCGCCCGGGTCAGACCGTGGTGGCCAGCCAGTAGACCAGCGCGCCGATCGCCCCGCCGGCGAGCAGGGAGAGAAGGATCGGCCGGGCCGGTGAGACCGGCGGCAGCCGCTGGACCTCGACCGCGAGCGGCCCGAAGAGCCGGCGCGCCCGGGCCTCCTCGGCGAGGCGCAGCACCTCCTCGGCAAGGCCCGGCAGCCGGGGCCCGAGCCGGCGCAGCACGAGGAGCGTCTGCCGCGCGTCGCGCAGCACCTGCCGCGGCCCCATGTTGTCGCGGATCCAGCCCTCGACCACGGGCCGCGCCGCCTGGAAGACGTTGGCCTTGGGGTCGATCGAGCGCGCCACGCCCTCGACCACGACCATGGTGCGCTGGAGCAGGATGAGCTGCACCTGCGTGCGCATCCCGAAGCGCTCGGTGGTCTCGAAGAGATAGGCGAGCAGCCGCGCCATCGAGATCTGGCTGACGTCCTGCCCGAAGATCGGCTCGCCGATCGAGCGGAGCGCCTGCGCGAAGGCGTCGACGTCGCGGTCGAGCGGCACGTAGCCCGCCTCGAAATGCACCTCGGCCACCCGGCGGTAGTCGCGCGTCAGGAACCCGTAGAGGATCTCGGCATAGTGCTGGCGGGTGATCGGGTCGAGCCGGCCCATGATGCCGTAGTCGAGGATCACGAGCGTGCCGTCGGCCTTCACGCGCAGGTTGCCCTGGTGCATGTCGGCGTGGAAGAAGCCGTCGCGCAGCGCGTGGCGCAGGAACACCTGGATCACGCGGGCCCCGATCTCGGCGCGGTCGAGCCCCGCCTCGGCCAGTGTCTCGGGGTCGAGCGGCAGGCCCTCGGCCCATTCCATGGTGATCACCGAGCGGCCCGTGCCCTCCCAGAAGATCGCCGGCACCTGCACGCGCTCGGCGGGGCGCGCGTTGTCGCGGAACTCGCTCGCCGAGGCCGCCTCGAGGCGCAGGTCGAGCTCGGTCTGCACCACGCCCTCGAAGTGCTGCACCACGGCCTTGGGCCGCAGCCGGTCGGCGCCCGGCACCACGGCCTCGACCGCGCCGGCGATGAAGTAGAAGGTGCCGATGTCGCGGCGGAAGCGCCGGGCGATGTCGGGCCGGAGCACCTTGACGGCGACCTTCTCGCCGGTCGGCCGCCAGCGCGCTGGGTGCACCTGCGCGATCGAGGCGGCGGCGACCGGGGGCTGGAGGTCGACGATCATCGCCGAGCCGCGGGGCCCGAGATCGGCGTCGATGATCGCCCGCGCCGCCTCGATCGGAAAGGGCGGCAGCCGGTCCTGCAGGTAGCGGAGCTGCTCGACGATGCGCGGGCCGACGACGTCGGGGCGGGTCGAGAGGATCTGGCCGAACTTCACATAGGCCGGGCCCATCGCCTGCAGCGCGCGGGCGACCGGCGGCAGGTCCGGGTCGCCGTCGCGCCCGAAGAGGCCGAAGGGCCACGCGACCGCGCGGATCAGGAAGCGCGGCGTGCCGTGCAGCCCGAATTCGTCGAGGATCTCGCGCATGGCGCCGGTGCGCTCGAAGGTCGCGCCGGTCCGGAGCAGCCGCCAGAGCTGCTGGACGGCGTCGAGCATCAGAGGCGCCAGCCCGAATGCAGCGCGGCGACGCCGAAGGTCAGGTCGCGATGGGCGACGCGCGCGAAGCCCGCGGCGCGGATCATCTCCGCGAAGCTCTCCTGATCGGGGAAGCGGCGGATCGACTCGACGAGGTACTGGTAGGAGGCGCGGTCGCCCGTCACCGCCCGGCCCAGCGCGGGGATCACGCCGAAGGAGTAGCGGTCGTAGAGCGCGCGCACCGCGGCGGGGCCGGGGCGGGAGAACTCGAGGCAGAGGAAGCGCCCGCCCGGGCGCAGCACGCGGCGCGCCTCGGCCAGCGCGTCGGCGATGCGGGTCACGTTCCGGATGCCGAAGGCGATGGTGTAGGCGTCGAACGAACGGTCGGGGAACGGGAGCGCCATGGCGTCGCCGCAGACCCAGTCGATGCCGGCGAGCCGCCGCTCGTCGGCCCGGCGCGCGCCCTCGGCGAGCATCGCCTCGGTGAGGTCGAGCACGGTGACGGTCGCCTCGGGCTGGCGCTCGAGTATGCGAAAGGCGATGTCGCCGGTGCCGCCGGCGACGTCGAGCACGGCCATCCCCGGGCGCGGCGCCAGCCAGCTCACCATCGCCGCCTTCCAGGCGCGGTGGACGCCGGCCGACATCAGGTCGTTCATCAGGTCGTAGCGGCGGGCGACCGAGGTGAAGACGCCGTGGACGCGCTCGGCCTTCTCCGCCTCCGGGATGGTCTCGTAGCCGAAATGGGTCGCGCGCTCGTCCATGGGCGAGACCCTAGCGCAGCGATCCCGCCCCGGCTACGGCGCGGGGCGGGCGGGGGCTGCGACACGAGGGGCGCGGGCGGGGTCAGGCCCGGGCGCGGGTCTCGATCACGCTCGCCGCGACGAGGGCGAAGAGGATGTGGCCCCAGAGCGCGACCCAGGTGAGCCCGCCCCAGCCGAGGAAGGCCGGATTGCCGGCGACGAGGTGCGCCATGACGTAGAGCGCGAAGACCCAGAGGACGACGCCGTAGAGCGCGGCCGGCACGATCCAGGGCAGCGTCGGCGCCACGCGCTGGTGCAGCGGGCGCACGATCAGCAGATAGCCGAGCGGATAGGCGATCAGGCCGGCGAAGACGTGGAGCGCGTGCGGCAGGCCGAGCGCGCCGAGCTCGTTGCCGGGCACGCCGGTGACGGTCGAGAGCACCTGTCCCGCGAGGGGCACGGGCGCGAGCTTGGCGCCGAGGAAGGGGCTCGCGACCGACTTGAGCAGCGGGCTGATCGTCTGCCCGAAGAGGTCGAAGGCGACGATGCCGAGGGCGCCCGCGACGATGACGGTGACGAGGGTCCGGGCGTCGAGTGCGGGCAGGGCCGACGCGCGGCCGGCGCCGTGATGGGCGGTGTTGGCGGCGGTGGTCATGGCAGTCTCCATTAGCCTGTGGGCCAGCGGCCCGCTTGTCCTGCCGCGGGATTAAGGGCGTGCGACCGGCTGACCCAACCGGGCTGAAACGGGGCTCAACCGGCTGTCAGAGCTCTTGAGCGACGCGTGCGTCCGACGTGATCCGGGCCCGCGACCCGGCAGCGGGAGACGGTGAACCTCGGCCCGAGCCTGTCGGCCTCGCGGCGGCGGACCGGTCGCGCACGACGTTCGGGCCGCTCGGCGGGCGATGCTCCCCCCTCATCGAGCCGTCGCGGATCCCGATCGCCGGTTTCGAGGCGCCGCGGGCCACCGTCCCGGGGCTCCGCCGGCCGTCAGCGCCGGGGGGAGAGGCGGGTGACATGGCCCATCTTGCGCCCCGCACGCGCCTCGTCCTTGCCGTAGAGGTGGAGCGCGACGGGCTCGGCCGCGAGGCGGCGCCAGCCCTCGACCTCCGCGCCGATCAGGTTCTCCATCACCGCGTCCGAATGGCGGCGCCCGTCGCCGAGCGGCCAGCCCGCGACCGCGCGCACATGCTGCTCGAACTGGTCGACGAGGCAGGCGTCGAGCGTCCAGTGCCCGGAATTGTGCACCCGCGGCGCGATCTCGTTGACGAGAAGCTCGCCCCCGACGACGAAGAGCTCGACCCCTATCACGCCCACATAGTCGAGCGCGTTGACGATCTGCCCGGCGATCAGAACGGCGTCCTCGCGGAGCGAGCGGCGGATCGGCGCGGGCACGGTGGTGCGCCGCAGGATGCCGTCCTCGTGCTCGTTGAGGCCGGGGTCGTAGCACACCACCCGGCCCTCGAGATCGCGCGCCGCGATCACCGAGATCTCCCAGTCGAAGCGCACGAGGCCCTCGAGGATCGCGGGCGCCCGGCCGAGCCCCTCCCAGGCGGCGGCGATCCCCGCGGCCTCGGGGACGCGCGCCTGGCCCTTGCCGTCGTAGCCGAGCCGGCGGGTCTTGAGGATCGCGGGCGTGCCGGCTTCGGCGAGCGCCGGGCCGAGGTCGGCGGGCTCGCCCACCGCGGCCCAGCGCGCCGTGGCGATGCCGAGGCGGTTGAGGAACGCCTTCTCCTCGGCGCGGTCGCGCGCGACGCGGAAGGCGCGCGGGTCCGGCCGCACGGGCGCGCGCGAGGCGAGGGCGGCCGCGGTCTCGGCGGGGACGTTCTCGAACTCGACGGTGACGACGTCGACCGCGGCGGCGAAGCCGGCGAGCGCCCCGAGATCGTCGTAGGCGGCGCGGGTGTGGCGGGCGACCTGCGCGGCGGGCGGCGCCTCGGCCGGGTCGTAGACATGCGCGCGGAGGCCGAGCCGGGCGGCCGCCAGCGCGAGCATCCGTCCGAGCTGGCCGCCGCCGAGGATCCCGAGCGTGCTCCCGGGCGGGAGCGGGCGCTCACTCACGGGCCGGCTCCTCGGCGACCCCGGCGGTCTGCGCCGCGCGCCACTCGTCGAGCCGGGCGGCCAGCGCGGCGTCCTGCGTGGCGATCATCGCCGCCGCGAAGAGCGCGGCGTTGGCCGCGCCGGCGGGCCCGATGGCGAAGGTCGCGACCGGCACGCCCTTCGGCATCTGGACGATCGACAGCAGGCTGTCGAGCCCCTGCAGCGCCCGGCTCTCGACCGGCACGCCGAGCACCGGCACGCGGGTCTTCGCCGCCAGCATCCCGGGCAGGTGCGCCGCGCCGCCGGCCCCGGCCACGATCGCCGCGAGGCCCCGCGCCGCCGCGCCCTCGGCATAGGCGAAGAGGCGGTCGGGCGTGCGGTGCGCCGAGACGATGCGGCATTCGTGCGCGACCGCGAGGGCCGCCAGCGTCTCGGCCGCGGCCTTCATCGTCGGCCAGTCCGACTGGCTGCCCATGACGATCCCCACGGTCGGCGCCATGCGCTCCTCCTCGCTCTGTCTCCGGACGCTCGCGCGCGATCACGCGATGATGTCGGGATAGATCTGGTCCTCGAGCCGCGCGATGCGGTCCTTCAGCATCAGCTTGCGCTTCTTCAGGCGCTGCAGCGCGATCCGGTCCACCGGACGCTGCTCCTCCATCTCGCCGATCTCGGTGTCGAGCGACCGATGCTCCTCGCGGAGCGCCGCCAGTTCCGCCCTGAGGGCCGCCTCGTGGGTCTTGTCGTTCATCGGTTTTCGGAAACCGGTCCGCATAAGGGAAAGCTTGCCACGCCGTGGTTTGCCACTGGCGGGCCGCCTGTGTACAGGAATTGGCGCGGCGACGGAATTCCCGCCGTGCGCTGCGCCGCGACGCAGCGGTGTGGAGGTCGCCCATGCTGACGAAGCTGGTCATTCTCGCGATCGCGCTCTGGGTCGGCTGGCGGCTGCTGCGGCGCAACCTGACCGGCGCGCGGCGCGCGCGGCGCGAGCGCATCGAGGCGATCGACGCCGAGCGTTGCCCCGCCTGCGGCGTCCACCGCATCCCGGGGCGCCCCTGCGCCTGCACCGGGCTGACCCGCCGCTGAGCGGTTTGCCCGGCCCGCGCGCCCGGCTATGTCCGCTCTGGCGGAGCGGCGAGGCCGGGAGACGGAGCGATGGCGGAGAGGCGGGCGCTGGTGACCGGGGCGGCGAAGCGGCTCGGCCGGGCCATGGCGCTCGATCTCGCGGCGACCGGCCATGCGGTCGCGATCCACTACAACGGCTCCGCCGAGGCGGCCGAGGCGACGGCGGCCGAGGCCCGCGCGTTCGGCGTCCGGGCCGTGGCCCTCTCGGCCGATCTGCTGTCCGAGGCGGAGGTCGGGGCGCTGGTGCCGCGGGCGCGCGAGGCGCTCGGCGGTCCGCTCGGCGTGCTGATCAACAACGCCTCGATCTTCGAGGACGACCGGGTGGGCGCCATGGACCGGCGGAGCTGGGACCGCGCGATCGAGAGCAACCTGCGCGCGCCCGTCCGGCTGACGGGCGACTTCGCGGCGCAGGCCCCGGAGCCCGAGACCGACCCGGGCGGCGAGCCTGTCGCGCAGGCCGCGGTGATCAACATGATCGACCAGAGGGTGTGGAAGCCCACCCCCTTCTTCGCCTCCTACACGGTGGCGAAGGCCGGGCTCGAGATGTTCACGCGCACCTCGGCGCAGGCGCTGGCGCCCCGGGTGCGGGTCAACGCGATCGGCCCCGGGCCGACGCTCCGGGCCGAGCGCCAGTCCGAGGCGCATTTCGCGCGCCAGCGGCGCGCCTGCCCGCTGCGCCGCGGCGCCGACCCCGAGGACATCGTCGCCGCGATGCGCTTCATCCTGTCCTGCAAGGCGCTGACCGGGCAGATGCTGGCGATCGACGGCGGCCAGCATCTGGCCTGGGAGACGCCCGATATCGTGGGCCTCGACCGCTGAGCGGGGCCGTCGCGGGGCCCGGACCGGCCCGCCGGCGCGAGTTTTCCACCCGGAAGGGAACTGTCACACGGCTGATGCAGAACCGCCGAAAATTCAACGCGTTGGCGGGCGCTGAGGAAATTTCGTCAATCTCTTCAAATACTTGGAAAAACGGCTAAATTTTAGGCAAAGTGAAAAAATCCAAGGAGACTCAAACCGATGACCCCCGATCCAACATCTTCCCCACACGTTTATCCACAGGAATCGGGGACCGATTTGGGCTTGCGCACCGGCGCCCGTCGGACTAGCCGACCGTCGAATCCATGACCGAGGGCATCACGAACCGGAATGGGACCGACACACCGGGGCGCCGCGAGACCGGCCCCGAGGTGATCCGGCGCGCGCTCGGCACGCTCGAGGACCGGCCGGGCGTCTACCGGATGACCGACCCGGCGGGCGAGGTGCTCTATGTCGGCAAGGCGCGCAGCCTGAAGAAGCGCGTCGCGTCCTACACCAAGCTCGGCGGGCACACCAACCGCATCGCCCGGATGATCTCCGAGACCGCGGGCATGGAGTTCATCA
>CAZWDE010000162.1:0-7320 GCA_964632555.1 uncultured Limibaculum sp. | reverse complement strand
GTGAGGCGGAGCGGCAGCTTCATCATCACCCAGTCGCGCGAGTAGTTGGTCAGGTGCTTGATCTCGCCGAAGGGGATGGTGTGCAGCATGCCGAGATGGTGGCGCAGCTGGAAGCTGCGCAGCGAGATCTTCTCCACGGTGCCCTTGACCTCGCCGACGTCGATGTACTCGCCGCGGCGGAACGCGTCGTCGGCGAGGAAGAAGGCGCCCGAGAGGATGTCGCGCACCAGCGTCTGGCTGCCGAAGCCGATGGCGAGGCCGAGGATGCCGGCGCCGGCGAAGAGCGGCGCCACGTTGAAGCCGAGCTCGGAGGCGAGCACCAGCGTCACGCCGAGCACGATCGAGCCGAGCACGAAGCTGCGGATCAGCGGCAGCAGGGTGGCGACCCGGCTCGCGCCGGCGCCGCCCTCGCCCTCGCCCGGCTCGAGCGGCGCGTCGTCGACCCCCTCGTCGGCGATCCGCCGGTCGATCCAGATCCGCACCGCGTGGAACAGGATGTAGCCGACGAAGACGATGTCGATCACGTCCTCGGCGATGCCGAGCAGCATCGTCTCCTCGAAAAGCGCCGGCCCGCCCCAGTAGTAGAGGAGGCCATAGGCGCCGGCGCCGATCGCGAGGAGGCTCGCGATCCGGTAGCCGAGCTCCTCGAAGCTCTGCATGCCGCGCCGCATCGGCGCCGCCCGGCCCGCCTCGGCGGAAAGGCTGCGGATCGCGCTGCCCTCCTCGGTCCCGTCGCCGTCCATGTCGCCCGAGGAGCCGAACTCGTCGGTGCCCATCTCGCGCGAGAGCCGGGCGGGCAGCGGCTCGGCGGGCGCCGCGGCACCGGGCTCGGCGTCGGCCTCGGGGGCGCGCGCGTTCAGCTCGGCCATCATCCGGCGCCGCGCGAAGGCGCGCTCGATCCCGAACCGGGCGAGGGCGTAGAGGAGCGTGCCGCCAAGCATCACGAGATAGGGCACGGTCAGCCCCAGCGGCCGGGTCGCGATCCCCATCACCATGTCGAAGACGAACTTGCCCCAGGCCGCGATCAGGTAGAGCGTCGCGAGCGGCGCCCAGGTGCGCAGCGCGACGAGCGTGACCCAGCTCGCGCTCCGCCGGTCGTCGCCGTCGAGGATGATCCGGTTGATGGTGTCGCCGCAGGCCCGGATCATCACGAGCAGCCCCACGATCATCACGCCGCTCAGCGTGACCGAGAAGAGGACGAGCACCTCGCGCGGCAGGCCGACGAGGCCGATCCACGAGCCGAAGCCGATCGAGATCACGCCGAAGCCGCTCACGAAGGTCAGCCAGCGGTAGAGCCGGCGCGCCTCGCCGGTGCCGATCGCCGGGATGCGATAGTTCGGCAGGAACGGGCAGAGCATCATCCGCCAGATCGTGTCGACCACCAGCGCCGCGGCGTAGATCGCGAAGATCACGATGGCGGTGTGCAGCGTCGCCTCGTGGCCGTCGTAGTAGACGAGGCCGAGGCCGCTCGCCACCGTCAGCACCACCGCGCAGCCGATCACGGTGAGCAGCACGCGGACCGCGAGCACCGGCAGCTTCTCGGAATAGCCCCGCGGCTCGGCCTTCTGCATGCCGACGAAGATCGGGCGGAAGACGTAGACGGCGGCGAGCTGGCTGAACGCCCGGCCGACCGCGAGCAGCACCAGCGAGAAGATCGCGACGCCGAGGAAATAGCCGGGCTCGCCGGTCCGGCTGGCCGCCGAGAGCGTGACCTTGAGCTCGTAGAGCGCGTCGGGCGCGCGGTAGAGGATCGCGGCGGCACGGGCGCGGAAGATCTCGACGATCCGCTCGGTCCGCTCGATCATGCTGCCGCGCTCGCCCTCGAGCGCGCTGTAGGCTTCCGCGCTCGGCACCGCCGAGGGGTCGAAGCTCGGCCGCGGGCTCGACTGGCGGGGCGCGCTCTGCTGGGACGACGCGCTCTCCTCGCCCGAGGACTGCCCGAGCAGGCGGCCGTAGTCGAACGGCGACTGCGCCGTCGCGAGGACCGGCGCGAGGGCGAGGGCGGCGAGCAGGAGCAGGGCGAGGACGACGCTGCGGGCCACGGGCAGTCTCCGGCATGGCGGGGCAGGGCGGGCCGACCCTTCCGCGATCGCGACCGAGCCTAGCACGCCGCCAGCGCCGGCGCAGCCCCGGCGGCCGGCGCGGGCCGGCGCCCCTCATCACGGATGCGCGCGGGCCCGCGAGCGGCCCCCGGCGAGGGGGTTGCCGCGCCCGCCGAGATGCGGCAGGCATGAGGCGCGGGGGCGCAGTCCGGGCGGCCCTCGGGCGACCGAGGGGGAGGGATGGCACGACCAGAACCCAGACCGGGCGGGGCCTCCGAGCGGCGCATCCTGTTCTACAGCCACGACACCTTCGGCCTCGGCCATCTCCGCCGCTCGCGCGCCATCGCCGCCGCGCTGACCGCCGCGGACCCGGCCGCCTCGGCTCTCATCGTCACCGGCTCGCCGATCGCCGGGCGCTTCGACTTTCCCGAGCGGGTGGACCATGTGCGGCTGCCGGGCGTCGTGAAGATGGCCGACGGCAGCTACCAGTCCTCCAACCTGCGGCTCGACATCGACGCGATGGCGCGGCTCCGCGGCAAGATCCTCCGCGCGACCGACGCCGAGTTCGCCCCCGATCTCGTGATCGTCGACAAGGAGCCCTGGGGTTTCCGGGGCGAGCTCGCCGAGACCCTCGCGGCCGCGACCGCGCGCGGCGCGCGCGTCGTGCTCGGCATCCGCGACGTGCTCGACGACGAGGACGCGCTGGCGGCGGAGTGGGAGCGCAAGCGCGCCGTCGAGGCGATCGAGCGCTACTACGACGAGATCTGGGTCTACGGCATCCCGCAGATCTGCGAGCCGCTGGCCGGGCTCGGGCTCTCGCCGCGCATGGAGCGGGGCATCGTCTACACCGGCTATCTCCGCCGCGAGCCGCCCGACCCGGACGCGCTGCCCGAGACCGCGGTGCCGGCGCCGCCCTACGTGCTCGTCACCACCGGCGGCGGCGGCGACGGCGCCGGCCTCGTCGACTGGGTGCTCTCGGCCTACGAGGCGGATCCCGGCCTCGCGCCGCCCGCGATGATCGTCTACGGGCCGTTCATGCACGCGCCCGCCCGCGCCGAGTTCGACGCGCGCGTCGCCCGCCTCGGCGGGCGGGTCATGGCGACGGGCTTCCACGGCCAGCTCGAGCAGGTTCTGGCGCGAGCCTCGGGGGTCGTGGCGATGGGCGGGTACAACACGTTCTGCGAGATCCTGTCGATGGACCGCCCGGCCGTGATCGCGCCCCGCACCCGGCCGCGGCGCGAGCAGCTGATCCGCGCCGCCGCGGCCGAGCGGCTCGGGCTCGTGCGCATGATCCTGCCGGAGCGCGACGGCCGGGGCCCGGCGGCGATGGCGCGCGCGATCCGCGGCCTCGCCGCGCAGCCCCGCCCCTCCGAGGTCCGGCTGCCGGGCCTCCTCGACGGCGTCGAGCGGGTGGTGGCGCGCGCGATCGGCGCGGAGAGCGCCGTCATGGCGGTCGGCGAGTGAGCGGGGCGCAGGCGGGGCCGCCGCTCGCGGTGGTGGTCAAGGGCTATCCGCGGCTCTCCGAGACCTTCATCGCGCAGGAGCTCCACGCGCTCGAGGCGCGCGGCCACCGCTTCGAGATCTGGTCGCTCCGCGCGCCCTACGACGACCGCACCCACCCGATCCACGCGCAGATCCGGGCGCGCCCGCGCTATCTGCCGGAATACCTCCACGACGCGCCGCTGCGCGTGCTGCGCGGTCTCCGCGCCGCGCGTCGGCGGCCGGGGTTCGGCGCCGCCCTGCGCCTCTGGCTGCGCGACCTCCGGCGCGACCCGAGCCGCAGCCGGGTGCGCCGCTTCGGGCAGGCGGCGGTGCTGGCGGCGGAGCTGCCCGAGGGCACCCGCGCGCTCTACGCCCATTTCCTGCACACGCCGGCCTCGGTCGCGCGCTATGCGGCCGCGATGCGGGGCCTGCCGTGGGGCGTCTCGGCGCACGCCAAGGACATCTGGACGACGCCCGACTGGGAGAAGGCCGAGAAGCTCGCCGACGCCGCCTTCGCCGTCACCTGCACGGCGGCGGGCGCCCGCCATCTCGCCGCCCTCGCCCCGGAGCCCGGGCGCGTCGCGCTCGCCTATCACGGGCTCGACCTTGCGCGCTTCCCCGAGCCGCCGGGGGCGCGGGCCGAGGCGCGCCCGTTCCGCCTGCTCTCGGTCGGCCGGCTGGTCGAGAAGAAGGGCTACGACGATCTCCTCGAGGCCCTGGCGCGCCTGCCGGCCGAGCTCGACTGGCGCTTCGAGCATATCGGCGGCGGCAAGCTCGCGCGGCGCCTCGCGGCGCGGGCCGAGGCGCTCGGCCTCGCGCCCCGCATCGCCTGGCGGGGCAAGCGCGCGCAGGACGAGGTGATCGCCGCCATGCGCGCGGCGCATCTCTTCGTTCTGCCCTCGCGGATCGCGGCGGACGGCGACCGCGACGGCCTGCCCAACGTGCTGATGGAGGCGGCCTCGCAGGAGCTGCCCATCCTCTCGACGCGGGTCTCCGCGATCCCCGAGTTCGTCCCCGACGACGCCCACGGCCGGCTGGTGCCGCCCGGCGACCCCGAGGCGCTGGCCGCCGCCATCCTCGAGCTCGCCGGCGATCCCGGCCGCCGCGCGGCGATGGCCCGCGCCGCCCGCGCCCGGCTCCACGCACGCTTCGGCATGGAGGCCGGGATCGCCGATCTCGACGCGCGCCTGCGGGCCCTCCTCGGCGAAGGCCCGCTCCGGGAGGCGGCCGAGTGAGCTGGGTGGCCGTGCACGCCCCGATGAAGCCGCCGGACGACCCGGTTCCCTCGGGCGACCGCGAGATCGCGCGGAGCCTGATGCGCGCCCTCGCCCTCGCCGGCCTCGCGCCGCGCCTCGTCTCGCGGCTGCGCACCCGCGACGGGGCGGGCGACCCGGCCGCGCAGGCGCGGATCGTCGCGGCGGCCGAGGCCGAGGCCCGCCGTCTCGCCCGCGCCCTCGCGCCCGACCCGCCGGCGCTCTGGCTCACCTATCACTGCTACTGGAAGGCGCCGGACCTCCTCGGGCCCGCGGTCGCCGACGCGCTCGGCCTGCCCTATGCGATCGTCGAGCCGTCGATCTCGCCGCGCCGCCGCGAGGGGCCCTGGGCCGGGTTCGCGGCCCGCGCCGAGGCCGCGATCGCCCGCGCCGACCGGCTCTTCTGGACCACCGAGCGCGACCGCCCCGCCCTCGAGGCGGCGGGCCACGGGGCGCGCATGGTGCATCTGCCCGCCGCGCTCGACCCCGGCCCGCGCGTGCCGCCGCGTGCCGCGGGCCGGCCGCTGCGGCTCCTCGCGGTCGGCATGATGCGCCCGGGCGACAAGGCCGAGAGCTATCGCCGGCTCGCCTCGGCGCTCTCCCGGCTCGGGGGCGGCTGGCGGCTCGGCATCGCGGGCGACGGCGCGGCGGCCGCCGAGGTCCGCGCGGCCTTCGCGCCCCTCGCGGCCGGCCTCGACTGGCACGGGGCCGTGACCGATCCGGCCCGCATGCGCGCGCTGATGGAGGGCGCCGATCTCCTCGTCTGGCCGGGTGTCGGCGAGGGGATCGGCCTCGTCTGGCTCGAGGCGCAGGCGGCGGGTCTGCCCGTCGTCGCCGAGGACGGCCCGGCGGCGCGCGCGGCGGTGGCCGGCGGGCGCCTCGCCCCGCCGGACGATCCCGCGGCCTTCGCCGAGGCGATCCGGGACGCCGCCGCCGAGCGCGCCGCCCTCTCCGCCCGGGGCCGCGCGGGGATCGAGGCGCGCCACAGCCTCGCCGCGGCGGCGCAAGCCTTGCGGGCCTCGCTCGCGCCCCTCCTCGCGCCCGTGGGAGCGCCGCGATGACCCCGGTCGCCCTGATCCGCCACTTCCCGACCGACTGGAACCTCGAGCACCGCCTGCAGGGCCGCGCCGACCGGCCGCTCACCCCCGAGGCCCGCGAGCGCCTCGCCGGCCTCCGCCTGCCACCGCCCTGGGACACGGCCCGGATCGTCGCGAGCCCGCTCGCCCGCGCCCGGGAGACCGCGGAGAGCCTCGCCGAGGGGCGCCCCGTGGCGCTCGACCCGCGCCTCGTCGAGCAGGACTGGGGCGCGTGGGAGGGCATCCGCTCGGCCGATCTCCTCGCCGACCCCGCGAGCGGCTTCGTGCCCACGCATCTGATGCCGCCCGGGATGCGGCCCCCCGGCGGCGAGAGCGGGGAGGACGTCTGGGCCCGCCTGCGCCCGGCGCTCGCCGGGATCGCGGCGGCCGGCCCCGCGGTGATCGTCGCGCACAAGGCGGTGATGCGGCTCCTGCTGGCGCGCGCCGGCGCCCCGACCCCGGTGGAGATCAAGCGCGCGCGGCTCTATCCGATGGCGCTCGCGCCCGACGGCGAGCCGACGGACCCGGGCGAGCCCGTGCGCCTCGTCGAGCGCGCGGCCGCGGACCGCCCGTGAGAGCCGCGTGACGCGCGTCGCCTTTCTCGTCTGCCACCTCACCGGCACCGGCCACCTGGTGCGCACGCTGGCGCTGGCGCGCGCCGTGGCCGAGGCGGGCGCCGAGCCGCTCGTGCTCTCGGGCGGCGTGGCGCTGGCGCATCTCGAGGCCGGCGTGCCGCTGCTGCAGCTGCCGCCGGTCGCCGTGCGCGACTTCGACTACGCGACGCTCCGCCGGCCGGATGGGGCACCGGCCGACGCGGCGTATCTCGCGCGCCGGAGGGCCGTGATCCTCGACGCGTTGGGCGCCTTCGCGCCGGACGTCCTCGTCACCGAGACCTTCCCGCTCGGCCGGCGCCGGCTGGCGGCGGAGTTCGAGGCGGCGATCGGCGCGGCGCGGCGGGCGCGGGCGAGGCTGCGCGTGGTCGCCTCGGTGCGCGACATCCCCGAGCCGCCGAAGCGGCCGGGCCGGATCGAGGAGGCGGCCGCACGGATCCTCCGCGACTACGACGCGGTGCTCGTCCACGGCGACCCCGCGCTGGTGCCGCTCTCCGCCACCTGGCCGCTGCCGGCCGAGGCGGCGGCGCGCGTGCGCCACACGGGCTATGTCGCGACGCCGCCGCCGCCCGAGCCCGCGCGCGGCGAGACCGTGCTGGTGGCGGGCGGCGGCGGGCCGGCGGGCGTGCTCGTCAACAACGCCGCGCGCGACGACCGCCATCCCTGGCAGGAGGTCACGCCCGACTACTACGACGAGCGCATCGCGACCAATATCCGCCATATGTTCTTCGCGATCCGGGCGGTGGCGCCCGGGATGATCGCCGCCGGCAAGGGCTCGATCATCAACTTCGGCTCCAACTCCTGGTGGGAGGCGAGCGGCGGCATGCCGGTCTACACTACCGCGAAATCCGCGGTC
>CAZWDE010000161.1:0-7329 GCA_964632555.1 uncultured Limibaculum sp. | reverse complement strand
CCTCCGCCTCGGCCGCCCGCGCGGCCTCGGCCGCCGCCGCCGCGTCGCGCCAGCGCACGAGCCGCGCCACCGCCTCGGCCCGGCGGAGCGCGGCGGCGATCTCGCGATAGCGGCGGGCCTGCGCGGCCTGGCGCGAGAGGCTGCGAAGCTGGCTCTCGAGCCCCTCGATCAGATCGTCGACGCGGGCGAGATTGGCCTCGGCCGCCGCGAGCTTGCCCTCGGCCTCCTGACGGCGCTGGTGCAGACCGGCGATCCCCGCGGCCTCCTCCAGAACCCGCCGGCGCGCCGCGGGCCGGGCCGAGATCAGCTCGCCGATCTGGCCCTGCCGCACGAGGCCGGCGGACTGCGCGCCCGTCGCCGCATCGGCGAAGAGCGTGGCGACGTCGCGCGCCCGCGCCGGCCGCCCGTTGATCGCATAGGCCGAGCCGAGATCGCGGGTAATGCGCCGGCTGACCTCGATCTCGCCGGCGTTCTGGAGAGCCGCAGGCGCCCGCGCGTCGGCGTCCTCGATGACCAGCGCGACCTGCGCGCTCGCCCGCGCCGGGCGCGCCGCGCTGCCGGCGAAGACGACGTCGTCCATCCCCTCGCCGCGCATCGCCCGCGCCCGGCTCTCGCCCATCACCCAGCGCAAGGCCTCGAGCAGGTTGGACTTGCCGCAGCCGTTGGGCCCGACGATCCCGGTGAGGCCGTCGGCGATGACGACCTCGGTCGGGTCGACGAAGCTCTTGAAGCCCTGCAGCCTCAGCCTGGTGAACCGCACGCCCGGCCTCCCTCTCGACGGGGGCAGTCTGGGCGCGCGGCGGCGATTCTGTCAACGACGGATCGCCTATGTGGTGGCGCCCCGCAATCGGGACACCAGATCTGCGGTCAGAGATGCGCCTCGATCAGCGAGGAGAATTCCTCGAAGCCCATCGCGCCCGTGTGCATCTCGCCGTTGATGATGAAGGACGGCGTCGACTGGATGCCGTGCTCCTCGGCGTTGGCCTGGTAGTTGGCGAGCAGCGTCTTGGCATAGCTCTCGTCGGACAGGCAGGCGCGCATCTCCTCCGCCGACAGCCCGTTGATGCGCCCGATCTTCATGATCTCGGGCGTCGGGTCCTGCGCGCCCGACCATTCGCGCTGCTGGGTCAGGAACTGGTCGATCATGGGGTAGAAGCCGGCCTCGCCGCCGCAGCGCGCGATCATCGAGGCCCAGAGGCCGAACGCGTCGAAATAGACCTCGCGCATGATGAAGCGCACCTTGCCGGTCTCGACATACTCCGCCTTCACGCGCGGCCAGGTGTCGATGTGGAAGCTCGCGCAATGGGGGCAGGTGAGGGATGCGTACTCGATCACCGTGACCGGCGCGTCCTCGGCGCCGAGCACCACGTCGCCGGTCACGCGCTCGGGCGCCTCGGCGGCCGCCGCGCTCTCGGCGAGGGCGGGCGTCGCAACAGCGGCCGGCAGCGCCGCGAGCAGCGCGATCAGCCGGCGGCGGTCGAGGCGGCGGGTCAGGGGGGCGGTCATCGGCTCTCTCCTTCTCTGTCGGCGGGCGCGGCGGCCCGCGATGGATCTCGGCTCTCGGGCCGCGCGAGGATCGCGGCGCCGAGGCGCGCGAGCACGGCCCTGAGCCCCGCATCGCGCACGCCCGCGGCGAGGCGCTCGGCCTCGGCCGTCGCCGCGGCGTCGGGCCGCCGCTCGGTGGCACGCGGGCCATGGGCGAAACCGGCGCGGGCCTCGGCGAAGCCCTCGGGCGCGCCGCCCGACTGGGTGATGCGGATCCGCGCGATCGCGCGATAGCCGTAATAGGCGTTGATCCGGTCCACGATCTGCGGCGCGCGGTGCTCGATCTCGGTGGCCCGGGCGCCGTCCGCCTCGACGAGCAGCGTCGCGCCGAGGCCCGGGCCGCGGCCGTACCCCACCGAGACGGGCCGGCAGGCGGCGGCGAGGTCGGCGCCGACGATCTCCGGCCAGCGGATCAGCGCCTCGGGCTCGGCGAAGCCGCGGGCGCCCGCGCGGTCGGCGAGGTCGCGGCGCAGCGCGCTGCCGGCCTGGCGAAAGCCCCGCTTGCCTCTCGGTCGCTCGCGCTCCATGCGCACCCTCCGCCGCGTCGGCCCGGCGCGCTGGACAGCCGCGCCACCGCCGTTATCTGTCGCGCGCGGCGGGCAATGTCGAGAACGAGCTGTGCGCGACACGGGCGAGATCACGATATCGCAAGCGCGCGCGATCCAGGCGCGGCTGCTCGACTGGTACGACGCCCATGCGCGCGCCCTCCCCTGGCGCGTCGGCCCCGCCGCGCGGGCCCGCGGCGAGCGGCCCGACCCCTATCGCGTCTGGCTCTCCGAGGTGATGCTGCAGCAGACGACCGTGGCGGCGGCGGCCGGCCATTTCGCCCGCTTCACCGCGCGCTGGCCCGACGTGCGCGCGCTCGCGGCCGCCCCGGCCGAGGACGTGCTCGAGGCCTGGGCGGGCCTCGGCTACTACGCCCGGGCCCGCAACCTCCACGCCTGCGCCCGCGCGGTCGCTGAGGCCGGCGGGGCGTTCCCCGACAGCGAGGAGGGGCTGCGCCGGCTGCCGGGCATCGGCCCCTACACCGCCGCCGCGATCGCGGCCATCGCCTTCGACCGCCCGGCCGCGGTGCTCGACGGCAACATCGAGCGGGTGATGGCGCGCCTCTTCGCCGAGACCGCGCCGCTCCCGGGCGTGAAGCCGAAGCTGCGCGCCCATGCCGCGCGGCTGACGCCCGGGGACCGCCCCGGCTGCCACGCGCAGGCGCTGATGGATCTGGGCGCGACGGTCTGCACGCCGCGGCGACCGGCCTGCGGGGTCTGCCCGCTGATCGCCGACTGCGCGGCGCGCCGGCTCGGGATCGCCGAGACCCTGCCCGCCCGCGCGCCGAAGATCGCGAAGCCCGTGCGGCTCGGCATCGCCTGGGCCGCCGTCTCGGGCGGGCGCGTCCACGTGATCCGCCGCCCCGGGCGCGGGCTCCTCGGCGGCATGCTGGCCCTGCCCTCGAGCGACTGGGCCGAGACGCCGCCGGTCCCCGCGCCGCCCGTCGCGGGCGACTGGCGGACGGTCGGCGAGGTGCGCCACACCTTCAGCCATTTCCACCTGCGCCTCGAGGTGCGCCGCGCCGATCTCGACCGGCTTCCGGGCGAGAGCCGACCGCTCACCGAGGCCGCGGCCGCCATGCCCACGGTCTTCGCCAAGGCCGTCCGCCTGCTCCTCTGAGCGCGGATCAGGCCTCCATGCGGGCGCGCAGCCGCTGGCGGTGCCAGTCGATCGCCACGAGGCGCCCGCCGGCGCGCACATGCCAGAAGGTCCAGCCGTTGCACGAGGGCGCGCCGGTCAGCGCCGCCCCCACCTGGTGGATCGAGCCGGCCACATCGGCCGCCACCAGCGTGCCGTCGGCCCGCACCTTGGCGAGATGCCGCCCGCAGACGCTCTCGAGCACCGTGCCGGGCGGGATCAGGCCCTCCTCCACCACCCGCCCGAAGGCGATGCGCGGGGCCTGCCGGCGGAGCGGCGTCGCCAGCCGCCCGTCGGGGTCGGCCGGCGCGACCGCGGCGATCCGGGCGCGCGCGATCTCGGCATAGCCCGCGTCGCGCTCGATCCCGATCCAGCGCCGCCCGAGCCGCCGGGCCACCGCCGCCGTCGTGCCCGAGCCGAGGAAGGGGTCGAGCACCGTGTCGCCGGGGTTGGTCGCGCCGACCAGCACGCGGTGCAGCAGCGCCTCGGGCTTCTGCGTCGGGTGCGCCTTGGCGCCGTCCGCGCCGCGCAGCCGCTCGGGGCCCCCGCAGACCGGCATCACCCAGTCCGAGCGCATCTGCAGCCCGTCGTTGAGCGCCTTGAGCGCGTCGTAGTTGAAGGTGGGCCGGGCGGTGTCCGAGCGCGCCGCCCAGATCAGCGTCTCGTGCGCGTTGCAGAGCCGCTTGCCGCGGAAGTTCGGCATCGGGTTGGTCTTCACCCAGACGACGTCGTTGAGGATCCAGAAGCCCGCGTCCTGCAGGCAGGCGCCGAGCCGATAGACGTTGTGGTAGGTGCCGATCACCCAGAGCGCGCCGTCGGGCTTGAGCAGCCGCCGCGCCTCGGCCATCCAGGCGCGGGTGAAGCGGTCGTAGGCGGCGAAGCTCTCGAACCGGTCCCAGTCCGCCGCCACGCCGTCGACGCGGGTGTTGTTGGGCCGGTGCAGCTCGCCGCGGAGCTGCAGGTTGTAGGGCGGGTCGGCGAAGACGAGGTCGACCGAGCCGGCCGGCAGCCGCGCCATCTCGGCCACGCAGTCGCCCACGATCACCCGGTCGGTCTCCACGCCCTCGCCCCCTCGGAAGTCGTCCGCAAATTTATGCGGGCATAAGAACGGGTTCACTCGCTTTCTTCAACCAAAATCGGCGACAGGCGGAAGCCGGGCCTGTGCTCGGGGCAGGGCCCGAGGCGCGCGATGGCCGCCCGGTGCTCGGCGGTGGGGTAGCCGCGGTTGCGCTCCCAGCCATAGCCGGGAAACCGCGCCGCGAGCCGGTCCATCAGACGGTCCCGCGTCACCTTCGCGACGATCGAGGCGGCGGCGACCGAGGCCGAGCGGGCATCGCCGCCCACAAGCGCCTCGCCGCGGGGGCCGAGCGCGGGCGGCACGCGGTTGCCGTCGACGAGGACGCCGGCGAGCGGGCGGCCGAGGGCCTCGACGGCGCGGGCCATTGCGAGGTCGGTCGCCCGGAGGATGTTGACGGCGCCGATCTCCGCCGCCTCGGCGAGGCCGATCCCGATCCGCGCCCGCCCGGCGGCCGCGAGCGCCTCGAGCGCGGCGAGAAGGGCGGCCCGGCGCGGCGGGGCGAGGCGCTTGCTGTCGTCGAGGCCGGGGGGCACCGCGTCCGGCGCGAGCACCACGGCGGCGGCCACCACCGGCCCCGCGAGCGGGCCGCGGCCCGCCTCGTCGACGCCCGCCACCGGCCCGTCCCAGCGCCGGGCGAGCGCCGCCTCGATGTCGCATCGCAATGGCGCGCGGCCCCGGCCCATGACACTCTCCCGCCGCCCGGTTCCGGGCCCTCTTCGCTCGACGAAAGGACCATGCCATGCAAGTCGAGATCAAGCGGATCGGCCTCGTCGGCGCCGGCAGCCTGTGCGGCGGCGTGACCGGCATCGCCACGCTCGCCGCCGCGCTCGTGTTTCTCGTCGCCAGCGTCCTCGTGGGCGACCTCGCCTGGCTCGAGGGGCTGATCGCCGAGGAAAGCGGGCTCGACCCGAGCGGCGAGGCGAGCGCCACGGCGGCGATCGCGGTGATGCTCGCGGCGACGCTGGCGCTCGGCGGGGTGGTCGTCGGCTTCGCGCTCGGCCTCTTTCTCGCGGCGGTCTACAACGTGACGGCGGGCTTCGCCGGCGGCCTCGTGGTGGAGATGCGCCCGCTGCCCGAGCGCTGAGGCTCAGAGGCCGAGGGCGAGCTGGTCGCCCGCGCGCGGCGGCACGCGGAACAGATCGGTGCGGAGCGCGAGCGCCGGGCGGTCGAGCCCGTGGCGGCGCGCGGCGAGCGCGAAGCGGCGCGCGATCAGCCGGGCGTGCACCCCCTCCCCCTTCATCCGCTTGCCCCAGGCGGGGTCGTAGTCCCGCCCGCCATGCATCTCGCGCACCTTGCCCATCACGCGCGCCGCGCGGTCCGGGAACTCGCGCTCGAGCCACTCCCGGAACAGCGTCGAGACCTCGCGCGGCAGGCGGAGCACGACGTAGCTCGCCCGGCTCGCGCCCGCCTCCGCCGCCGCCTCGAGCAGGCGCTCGATCTCGTGGTCGTTGATCGCGGGCACGATCGGCGAGGTGTTGACGCGCACCGGCACCCCCGCCTGCGCGAGCGCGCGGATGATCGCGACGCGGCGCGCGGGCGCGGCGGCGCGCGGCTCCATCGCCCGGCTGAGGCGGTTGTCGAGCGTCGTCAGCGAGACGCAGACCTCGGCGAGCCCGGCGCGGCCGAGCCGGCCCAGAATGTCGATGTCGCGCGCGATCAGCGTGCCCTTGGTGGTGACCGTGACGGGGTGGCGGTGCTCCCACAGCACCTCGAGCACGCCGCGCATGATCCGGTGTGTCTTCTCGATCGGCTGATAGGCGTCGGTGTTGGTGCCGATGGCGATCGGCGCGGGCGCGTAGCCCGGGCGGCGCAGCGCCTCGGCGAGGAGCTCCGCCGCCCGCGGCTTGGCGACCAGCTCGGTCTCGAAGTCGAGCCCCGGCGAGAGGCCGAGCTGCGCGTGGCTCGGGCGGGCGTAGCAGTAGATGCAGCCGTGCTCGCAGCCGCGATAGGGGTTGACCGAGCGGTCGAAGGGGATGTCGGGCGAGGCGTTGCGCGTGAGGACGGTGCGGCTCGTGTCGTGGCTCACCCGGGTGCGCAGCGGCTCCGGCGCGTCGCGCTCCCAGCCGTCGTCCACCGGCTCGGCGGTCTGCCGGTCGTAGCGCGAGGCCATGTTGAGCCCCGCGCCGCGCCCGCGCCGGCGCTCCGGCTCGATCCGGGGACCGCCCTCGGCCACGATTCGCTCCCGTGCTGGTTGCTCACGGGTTCGAACATAAAGTGAACACGGCCGCGCGGCAAGCCGTGTCAGGCCGGCAGGTCGCGCCGCGGTCCGGCGGGCTCGACCCGGGCGAGCGCGGGCGCGAGCGCGGCCGCGGCCGCGGCCGCGCCGGAGCCGCCGAGCGGCGCGCCCATCGCGAGCAGCGCGGCCTCGACGGTCGCGAGCGTGCCGAGGAGCTGCGGCGGGTTGAGATGCCCCATATGCCCGATGCGGAACGCCTCGCCCTCGAGCCCGCCGATGCCGACGCCGAGGACGAGCCCCGCCCCCTCGTCGGCGATCTGGCGGAGCCGGCCCGCGTCGATCCCGCCCGTGCGGATGGTGGTGACGGCGTTCGACCGCGCCTCGGGCGCGAGCACGTTGAACTCGAGCCCGCCCGGCGCCGCCCAGGCGGCGACCGCCGCCCGCACCGCGTGGGCGAGGACCGCGTGCCGCGCCCAGACCGTCTCGAGCCCCTCCTCGGCGATCATGTCGAGCGCGGCGCGCAGGCCGTAGAGATGCGTGACCGGCGCCGTGCCGCAATAGCGGAGATAATGCTCGCCCGCGCCGAGGCGCGCCGACCAGTCCCAGTAGGCGGTGCGCAGCCCCGCCTCTGCGTGCGCCTCGAGCGCCTTGTCGGAGGCCCAGACGAAGCCGAGCCCCGGCGGCACCATCAGCCCCTTCTGGCTGCCGGCGACGGTGACGTCGATCCCCCAGGCGTCCATGCGGTACTCGACGCAGCCGAGCGACGCGATGCAGTCGACCATGAAGAGCGCGGGGTGCCCGGCCGCGTCGATCGCGCGGCGGATCGCCGGCAGGTCGTTGATCACCG
>CAZWDE010000160.1:0-7338 GCA_964632555.1 uncultured Limibaculum sp. | reverse complement strand
ACGAGCCGCTCGGCGCGCTCGACCGCAAGCTGCGCGAGGCGACGCAGTTCGAGCTCGTCAACATCCAGGAGAAGCTCGGCCTCACCTTCGTCATCGTCACCCACGACCAGGAGGAGGCGATGACCGTCTCGACCCGGCTCGCGGTGATGAACGAGGGGCGGATCGCGCAGGTCGGCGAGCCGCACGAGGTCTACGAGGCGCCGGCCTCGCGCTATGTCGCCGAGTTCATCGGCGACGTGAACGTGCTGGAGGGACGGGTCGCCGACGCCGCGACCGGCGAGGTGGCGCTCGACCTCGGCGGGGTGGCGCAGCTCGGCGCCGGCCGCGTCGCCGAGGGCCGCGTCGCGCTCGCGATCCGGCCGGAGAAGCTGGCCATCGAGCGGGTGGCCGAGGACGCGCCCGGCGAGGCCAACGCGCTGATCGGCCGGGTCGAGGACATCGCCTATCTCGGCGACATGTCGATCTATCACGTGGCGGCGGGCGAAGGCCCGCGCCTGCGCGTGGCCCGCACCAACCGCATCCGTGCGCTCGAGGAGCCGATCGACTGGGAGAGCCGCGTGCGCCTCTCCTGGGATCCGAAATCGGTCGTCGTGCTCGCCGACGCCGGCTGAGGCCGCTCAGGCCTCCCGCGTGCGACGCGTGCGATCCGTGCGGCGCGACGATCCGGCGAAGAGGCTGCCGACCAGCCGCCGGAGGGTGTGGGCCCGAAGGCGGTGCGCCTCGGCGATCTTGGCTCGCAGGTACTCCGGGTCGGAGGCGAGCGCCACCGGGTCGCGGGTGTCCTCGCCGTCGCGGGTGTCGTGATCGGTCATTGTCTGCTCCTGTGGTTCTCGACCGAGGAGCCCGACCAAAGCGTTTCCAAGGCTTATGAGCGGGATATAAGGCCGGCGGCCCGCGGCGACCCTTGCAAATCCCGCAACCCGCCTTTTCGCACGTGCAGCATAAGCCGTGCCGGAGCGTTGCCCTCAGCCCACGGGCGAGGGGCGGAACAGCCCGACCTCCGCGCCCTCGGCCCCCGCGACCGTCAGCCAGTCGAAGAGATGGTGGGCGTAGGAGCGGAACACGACGAGCTCCCACGCCTCGGGCCCGCGCCGCCAGATGCCGACCGCCAGCCCGCCCAGATGCGTGCGCCGCGCACGGCCGACCGGGAAGGCGGCGTCGCGGAAATCGAGCGGCGCGCCCTTGGCGAGCGTCTCGGCGGCGTCGGGCCCGGTGAGCCCGATCACCGACCGCGCGTCGGACACGTCGAGCGCCATGTGGTGGGCCCCGGCGAGCCGCTCGCCGAGCGCGGCGAGCGCGCCGTCCACCGCGCTTCGCGGCAGCAGGATCAGCAGCTCGTCGGGCGCCATCCACACCACCGTGCGCTCCGCGCCGAAGCTGGCGCCGAGCGTCCCCGGCACCGGCAGGCCGCTCACCGCCTCGACGGCACCGGCCAGCTCGGCGGTCCCGAGGTCCGGCGCCTTCAGCGTGATCTGGCCGAGCGGGCCGCGCTCGGCGATGGTGAGGCCCGGGCGGGGCTCCTCGCGGCGGCCGCCGAGCGGGGCGACGGGCTCAGACATTGCGGGCTCCCTCCGGATCGAAGAAGACGGGGGAGACGACCCTGGCCTTCACCACCTCGCCGTCCTCCATGGGAAACTTGAGCGTCTCGCCCATGCGCTCGCGCCCCCGCTCGACCAGACCCATGGCGATGGAGCGCCCGAGGGTGGGCGAGAAATAGGTGGACGTGACGTGCCCGATCGTCGGCATCGGCTTGCCGGCCTCGGCGAGATAGGCGACCGCGTGCGCGCCGTCCGGCAGCACGAAGGCCGGGTCCTCGGTGAGGAGGCCGACCAGCTGCTTGCGGTCGGGACGGCGCAGGTCGATCCGGTCCTGCGCGCGCTTGCCGATATAGTCGGGCTTCTTGGTCGAGATCGCCCAGTCGAGGCCGAGATCCTGCGGCGTCACCGTGCCGTCGGTCTCGTCGCCGATCATGATGAACCCCTTCTCGGCGCGCATCACGTGCAGCGCCTCGGTGCCGTAGGGCATGGCGCCCATCGCCTCGCCGGCGGCCATCAGCGCTTGCCAGAGCGCGAGGCCGTGGCCCGCCGGGGTGGCCAGCTCGAAGCCGAGCTCGCCCGAGAAGGAGATGCGATAGAGCCGCACCGGGCAGCCCGCCACCGCGCCCCCGGCGAACGACATGAAGGGCAGCGCGTCCTTCGAGAGGTCGATGTCGGTGCCCGCCGCGCGCAGGAGATCGCGGGCACGCGGCCCGGCGACGGCGATCTGCGCCCACTGATCGGTGACGTTCTGGGTGAAGACGCGCAGGTCCCACCACTCGGTCTGCAGCCACTCCTCGAGATGCGCCGCCACGCGGTCGGAGCCGCCCGAGGTGGTGTGGAGCAGGAAGCGCGCCTCGCCGAGCCGGGCCACCACGCCGTCGTCGAAGAGGAAGCCGTTCTCGGTGCACATCAGGCCGTAGCGGCAGCGCCCGGTCTTCAGCGACGACATCTTGCCGGTGTAGACCCGGTCGAGGAATTCGGCGGCGTCGGGGCCCGCGACCTCGATCTTGCCGAGCGTCGAGGCGTCGATCAGGCCGACCTGGGCGCGGGTGTTCGCCACCTCGCGCGCGACGGCGCGGTGGCGGTCCTCGCCGGCGCGGCGGTAGCAGTAGGGGCGGAACCAGTCGCCCACCGGCTCGAAATCGCCGCCGTTGGCCGCGTGCCAGCCATGCATCGGGGTCTGGCGCACGGCCTTGAAGAGCGGACCCTTGGCCTGCCCCGCGATCGCGCCGAAGGAGATCGGCGTGTAGGGCGGGCGGAAGGTGGTGGTGCCGACCTCGGGGATCTCGCGGCCGAGCGCCTCGGCGAGGATCGCGAGGCCGTTGACGTTCGAGGTCTTGCCCTGGTCGGTCGCCATGCCGAGCGTGGTGTAGCGCTTGGTGTGCTCGACGCTCTCGTAGCCCTCGCGCGCGGCGATCCGGACATCGGCCGCGGTGACGTCGTTCTGGAAGTCGACGAAATGCTTGGTGCCGTGGGCCAGCGCCTCGCGCGCGGGCATGAACCAGCAGGGCGCGAGCGCGGCCTCGAGCGCCTCCTCGACCGCCTCCGCGGTCTCCTCGGCGCGCGCGGCGAAGCCCGCGGCCGCCGCTGCGCGGCGCCCCGCGAGCCGGCCGTCGGCGAGGCAGGGGCCGGCGGCGAACTCGCCGTTCGCGGCGCCGGCGCAGCGCGCGGCCACGCCGCCGTCGGCGCCGATCGGCGCGCCGCGCTCGGGATGGGGGCGGAACATCAGCCCGGTCTCGTCCCAGGCGAGCTTGCCGCCCGCCTGGCTGTAGAGATGCACGGCCGGCGACCAGCCGCCCGACATCGCCACGCAGTCGACGAAGAGGGTCTGGCCCGCGCCCGCGATCCCGTCCGCCGTAAGCCGCGCGATCTCGGCCGCCTCGAGGCGGCGCCCGCCGCGCAGCCGGGCCACCCCGTGGCCCTCGAGCACCTTGATCTGGCGCGCGCGCACCGCCTCGGGCAGCGCGCCGCGGGCCTCGCGGCGGGTGTCGACCACGGCCGCCACCTCGGCGCCGGCATCGTGCAGCGCGAGCGCGGTGCGGTAGGCGTCGTCGTTGTTGGCGACGACGAGGGTGCGCCGGCCCGGGCAGACGCCGTAGAGCCGGACATAGTCGCGCACCGCGCCCGCCAGCATCACGCCGGGCAGGTCGTTGTTGGCCATCGTCAGCGGGCGCTCGAGCGCGCCCGTCGCGACCACCACCTCCCGCGCCCGCACGCGCCAGAGCCGGTGGCGCGGCGCGCCCGGCAGCCCCGGGCGGTGGTCGGCGACCCGCTCGTAGAGCAGCGCGTAGCCGTGGTCGTAGAGCCCCGCGGCCATGGTGCGCGGGCGCAGCGTGACGCCGGGCATCGACGCGAGGGCCGCCGCCTCGCGCGCCACCCAGTCCGGGGCGGCGAGCCCGCCGATGCGCGTCTCCTCCTCGACGAGGGCGCGCCCGCCCCAATGCGCCGTCTGCTCGACGAGGAGCACGTCCGCGCCCGCCCCGGCCGCGGCGCGCGCCGCCGCGAGCCCGGCGAGCCCGCCGCCGATCACGAGGACGTCGGTGTGGACATGCAGGTGCTCGTAGGTGTCGGGGTCGGGCTCGGCCGGGGCGCGGCCGAGGCCCGCGGCCTGCCGGATCACCGGCTCGAAGACGTGCTTCCACGCGATCTGCGGGCGCAGGAAGGTCTTGTAGTAGAACCCGGCCGAAAACACCGGCGCGAGGCCCGCGATCCAGCCGTTGACCGCGCCCAGATCGACGTCGAGCGAGGGCCAGTGGTTCTGGCTGCGCGCCTCGAGGCCGGCGAAGAGCTCGGTGGTGGTCGCGCGCTGGTTCGGCTCGAAGCGGGGGCCGAGGCCGAGGCCGACGAGCGCGTTCGGCTCCTCGGGCCCGCTCGCCATCACGCCGCGGGGCCGGTGATACTTGAAGGACCGGCCGACCAGCATCCGGTCGTTGGCGAGGAGCGCGGAGGCGAGCGTGTCGCCCTCGAAGCCGCTCATCGCCTGGCCGTTGAAGCGGAAGGGGATCTCCTCGGCGCGGTCGATCAGCCGGCCGCCGGTCTCGAGTCGGTAGCCCATCTCAGACCCTCCAGTCCGGCCGGCGGGCGCGGATCGCGGCGACGACCTCGGCGGGCGGCTCGGCGGTCTGCGCCGCGTAGGTCGCGAAGACCTCGAGCGTGGCGGTGCAGCGGGCCGCGTGGAACCACTTGCCGCAGCCGAAGGCGTGGCGCCAGCGCTCGAGATGCACGCCCTTCGGGTTCTCGCGCGTGAAGAGATAGTCGGCGAAAGCCTCGTCGCTCGCCTCGGGGCCGCGGCGCGTCAGATGGGCCTGTCCGCCGGGAGCGAGCTCGGTCTCGGCGCAGTCGGCGCCGCAATAGGGGCAGCGGAGGTGCAGCATGGGCGGGATCCTCGTCCGTCGCGGCGACGTCGCACGCGACAGGTGCGCGTCGCATGGCGGCGGCCGGCGCACGCGACCGGACCCGTCGCATCATGGCCCGGGAGCGACGCGGGCGGCGGCCCGCCACCGAGGAGCGAAAGGGCGGCGGTGCGGCGGGTCAGCCCCGGGGCCGGCGGACGAGCGCGACGAGGCTGAGAAGCGTCGCCCAGAGGCCGAGCACCACGGCCACCGTCAGCACCGTGCCCTCGGCGCGGGCGGGGGTGAGGCCTATCCAGCCGGCGATCACGAGCAGCATCGATCCCGCGAGGCAGGCCGACGCCGTCGTGCGCATGGCGGACCGGATCGGATCCGACGACTGTCGCTCGCTCTGCATGACCGGCTCCCTTCCCACCGCGCCAAAGGAAGCACGCAATCATGGCGAGAACGGGGCAGCGCGGCACACGCCGCGCGCGAGGCGTCAGCCGCGGTTGCGCCCGATCAGCAGCAGCGCGCTCAGCACGTTGGCCGAGAGGCAGAGCACCAGCCCCGCCGCGAGGAAGGCGCCCGGGGCGAAGCCGAACTCCGGCGCGACCCATTCCGCCGCGATCAGGGCGAAGGCCAGCGCGAGCAGCACCACCGCGAAGGCGCGCATCGCCCGGCGGATCGGCGACACCATCGCCGCGGCCGTCTCGGTGTCGGGCGCGTCCTGCTCCATCCCCGCCCCAAGAAGATCTCCCAACGTCATCAAGTTACGACGAAAACCGCACGCCGATCAAGCCGGCGAAACGGCCCGCGCGCGGGCGGCCGTGCGCGGGCGGCGTTCAGGCGACGTTAACCGCGCTCCGGGATGGTTCGGGCGCCGGGCCGTGGCGCCCGGCCTGCGGCGCCCCCGGCGTCCGCGAGGCTCCGCCCGCCAGAATGGCCGGATGCCGTGACCATGGCGCGCGGTCCCGCTGGCGGGTGGACCGCGGGAGGCGGAGGCGAGCGATGGACGAGGCGTTCAGCGCGGAGGCGGCGGCGGACCCCGCGCCGGAGGGGCAGGCGGAGACCGGCGCGCCGGAAGCCGGGGCGGGCGTCGCGATCCTCGGCCAGGCCTGCCGGCTGCCCGGCGCCCCGGACCCGGAGGCCTACTGGCGGCTGCTCTCGGAGGGCCGCGTCGCCATCGGGCCGATCCTCGGGCGGTGGGACCCGGCGCGCCACTGGCACCCGGATCCGCGCCATCCGGGCCGAAGCCACGCCGAGGTCGCGGGCCTCGTCGACGGGATCTGGGATTTCGACGCCGGCTTCTTCGGCTTCTCGGCGCGCGAGGCGGAGCAGACCGACCCGCAGCAGCGCCTCCTGCTGATGACCGCGTGGGAGGCGATCGAGGACGCGGGCCTCACGCGCGGGCGCCTCCGCGGCGGGCGCACCGGCGTCTTTGTCGGCTGCTCGGCCTCCGACCACGCGCATCTCTTCCTCGAGGACCCGCGGCGGATCGGGCCGGCCTTCATGACCGGCAACACGCTCAGCCTCGTGGCCAACCGGATCTCGCACTGCCTCGATCTCGACGGGCCGAGCCACACGGTCGACACCGCCTGTTCGTCGTCGCTGGTCGCGCTCGACCAGGCGGTGCGCGCGCTCGCGGGCGGCGAGATCGACCTCGCCATCGTCGGCGGCGTCCACGCGCTGCTCTCGCCGGTGCCCTTCGTCGGCTTCAGCCAGGCGGGCATGCTCTCGCGCAGCGGCCGGCTCCGCGCCTTCGACGCGGCGGCCGACGGCTATGTGCGCGGCGAGGGCGCGGTCGCGCTCGTGCTCGGCCGGGCGGACGCCGCGCGCGCCGCGGGCGACCGGCCGCGGGCGCTGATCCGCGCGACCGCAACGAACACCGCCGGGCGAACCGAGGCGCTGGCCCGCCCCTCGGCCGGGCGCCAGCGCGCGCTGATCGAGCGGGCGCTCGCCACCGCGGGCCTGCCGCCGGAGCGGATCGCCTTCGTCGAGGCGCACGGCACCGGCACGCCGGTGGGCGACCCGGCGGAGGCCGAGGCGATCGGCCGCGCGCTCGGCCGGCCGGGCGCCCGGCCGCTGCCCATCGGATCGGTCAAGCCGCAGATCGGCCATCTCGAGCCGGCCTCGGGGCTCGCGGGCCTTCTCAAGGCCGTGCTCGCGCTCGAGCACGGCGTGCTGCCGGCCTCGCAGGGCTGCGACACGCCCTCGCCCGCGATCGACTGGGCCGGGCTCGGCATCGCGCTCGCCCGCCAGCCCGAGCCGCTGCCGCCCGGCCGGCCCGCTGCGGTGGTCAACTCCTTCGGCTTCGGCGGCGCCAACGCCGGCGCGGTGATCGAGGCGGCGCCCGCGCCGGCGCTCGCGCCGGCGGCCGAGCCGGCGGTGCTGGTGGTCAGCGCCGCCACCGAAGCCGCGCTCGCCCGGCAGGTCGCGGCGTGGCGCGAGCGGCTGGCCGGCGCGGACCC
>CAZWDE010000159.1:0-7345 GCA_964632555.1 uncultured Limibaculum sp. | reverse complement strand
TTCTCGAGCGCGGTCATCGTCGGGATCAGGTGGAAGGACTGGAACACCACGCCCATATGTGCGCGGCGAAAGCGGGCGAGCGCGTCCTCGCCGAGCGCCGTCAGGTCGTGGCCGAGGACGCCGACCCGCCCGCCCGTGGCCCGCTCGAGCCCGCCGAGGATCATGAGGAGAGAGGATTTGCCGGACCCGCTCGGACCGACGATGCCGACCGACGCGCCGCGCTCGACCGAGAGGTCGACGCCCTTCAGGATCTCCACCTGGCCCGCGCGGCTGGCGAGCGTCAGCGCCACGTTCTCGAGTTGGATCGCCGGCTCGGTCATGGCGCGTCTCCCTCTCTCCACCGCACCGCGATATGGGGCGTGCGTCGCCCGGCGCAACGGGCGGGGCGCAGCGCGCGCGGCACTCGCGGCGCTTCTCGTCGCGGCGCCCGCTGCGGCGGCCGAGCCGGTGCGGATCGTCGCGCTCGGCGACAGCCTCGTCCATGGCTACGGCCTGCCCCCCGAGGACGGCTTCGTGCCCGAGCTCGGGCGCTGGCTCGCGGCGGAGGGCGCCGAGGCCGAGGTGATCAACGCCGGCGTCTCGGGCGACACCACGGCCGGCGGGCTCGCGCGGTTCGAGTGGTCGGTCGGCGGCGTCGAGGGCGGGGCCGACGCGCTGATCGTCGTGCTCGGCGGCAACGACCTGTTGCGCGGGATCGACCCCGCCGCGACGCGCGCCAATCTCGCGGGGATCATGGAGAAGGCCGAGGCGGCGGAGCTGCCCGTGCTGCTCTCCGGCATGGAGGCGCCGGGCAATTACGGCGCGGACTACAAGGCCGCCTTCGACGCGATCTATCCCGAGCTCGCCGCCGAGCACGGCGCGCTGCTCGACCCGTTCTTCCTCGAGGGCGTGAGCGAGGATCCGGCCTACTGGCAAGAGGACGGGCTGCACCCCAACGCGGCGGGCGTCGACCGGATCGTCGCGCGGATCGGGCCCAAGGTGCTCGAGCTCGTCGACCGCGCCCGCTCGGCCGAGCCGCCCGAGGGCTGAGCCCGACCCCCGGGGCGCGGCGGACCGGCCGCGCCCTCAGCCGAGGCGCGCGATGGCGTGGCGCTTGCGCCCGGCCGAGAGCTTGACCGGGCTCCGGAACCGGTCGGCCGAGAGCCGGAGCGCCGCGTCCGTCACCGCCTCGTCGTCGAGCCGCGCGCCGCCCTCCGCGATCAGCCGCTTCGCCTCCTTGCCCGACCCCGCGAGGCCCGCGCGCACGAAAAGCTGGGTGACCGCGATGCCGCCCTCGGCGAAGTCGCCGGGCCCGAGATCGAGCGTCGGCAGCCCCTCGCCCGCGCCGCCCGCCTCGAAGGTGGCGCGGGCCGTCGCCTCCGCCGCCGCCGCCGCCTCGGCCCCGTGCGCGAGCGCCGTCGCCTCGCGCGCCAGCACCGCCTTCGCCTCGTTGATCTCGGCGCCCGCGAGCGCGCCCAGCCGGCGCACCTCGTCCATCGGCAGCTCGGTGAAGAGCGCGAGGAACCGCCCGACATCGGCGTCGGCCGTGTTGCGCCAGAACTGCCAGAAGTCGTACGCGCTCAGCATCGCGGCGTTGAGCCAGACGGCGCCCTGCGCGGTCTTGCCCATCTTCGCGCCCGAGGCGGTGGTGAGCAGCGGGCAGGTCAGGCCGAAGACCTCCACGCCCTCGATCCGCCGCGTCAGGTCGATGCCGTTGACGATGTTGCCCCACTGGTCCGAGCCGCCCATCTGCAGCCGGCAGCCCTCGCGCCGGTAGAGCTCGAGGAAATCGTAGGCCTGCAGCAGCATGTAGTTGAACTCGAGGAAGGTCAGCGGCTGCTCGCGCTCGAGCCGCGCCTTCACGCTCTCGAAGCCGAGCATCCGGTTCACCGTGAAGTGCCGGCCGTAGTCGCGCAGGAACTGGATGTAGCCGAGCCCGTCGAGCCAGTCGGCGTTGTTTCGCATCACCGCGCTGCCGCCCTGCTCGGCGAAGGCGAGGTAGTTGGCGAACACGCCCCGGATCGAGGCCATGTTGGCCGCGATCGTCGCCTCGTCGATCAGCCGGCGGCTCTCGTCCTTGCCCGAGGGGTCGCCGATCTTGGTCGTGCCCCCGCCCATCAGGACGATCGGCCGGTGGCCGGTCTTCTGCAGCCAGCGCAGCATCATGATGTTGGTCAGATGCCCGGCATGGAGCGAGGGGCCGGTGCAGTCATAGCCGATATAGGCCGTGACCGGCGCCGCCGTCAGCGCCTCGTCGAGGCCCTCGAGGTCGGTGCAGTCCTGGAGATAGCCGCGCTCGGCCATCGTCTGCAGGAACTCCGATCGCGGCTGGTAGGTCATGGCCCTGCCTCCTATGCTCGGCGCCGGTCTTAGCGGCGGGTGCGCCGGGAGGGAAGATGGCCGCGCGCGGGCGGGTCGAGCTGGGGCCGGGCGATCCGGTCTGGGCGCTCGGCCTGATGTCGGGCACCTCGATGGACGGGGTCGACGCGGCGCTGCTGCGGACCGACGGCGAGACGATCGCCGAGATCGGGCCGTCGGCGTTCCGGCCCTATCGCGAGGGCGACCTCCGCGCCCTGCCCGAGATCGCGGCCGACTGGGCGCGGTATCGCGGCGCGACGGGCGAGGACGCCGAGCGCCTGGCCGAGGCCGAGCGGGAGACCGTCCGGCTCCACGCCATGGCCGCCGCCGCGCTCCTCGCCGGCGTGGCCGCGCCGGCCGAGATCGTGGGCTTCCACGGCCAGACGGTGGCGCACTGCCCGGAGGCGGGGTGGACCTGGCAGCTCGGCGACGGGGCGCGGCTCGCCGCGGCGCTCAACCGCCCGGTGGTCTGGGATTTCCGCTCGGCCGACATGGCGGAGGGCGGCGAGGGCGCGCCGCTCGCGCCGTTCTACCACTGGGCGCTGGCGCGGCGGGTCGGCGCGGCGGAGCCGGTCGGCTTCCTCAACATCGGCGGCGTCGCCAATCTCACCTGGGTCGATCCGGCGGCCGACGCGCCCGAGGCGCCCGGCGCGCTCGTGGCCTTCGACACCGGCCCCGGCAACGCCCTGATCGACGACCTGGTGCGCGCCCGGACGGGCGCGAGCCACGACGCGGACGGCGCCCTCGCCGCCCGGGGCCGGGTGCATCGCGACCGCCTCGCCTCCAACGCGGCGGCCTGTTTCCTCGCGCGGCCCGGACCGAAATCGCTCGACCGCAACGCGTTCCAGCCGGTGCGCGCCGCGATGGACGCGCTCGGCACCGAGGACGCGGCGGCCACGCTCACCGCCTTCACGGCCGAGTGCGCGGCGGCCGCCCTGCCCCACCTGCCGCGTCCGCCGGCGCGCTGGCTCGTCGCCGGCGGCGGGCGGCGGAACGCCACGCTGATGCGGATGCTCGCGGCGCGGCTCGGGGCGCCGGTGGAGCCCGTCGAGGCGGCGGGGCTCGACGGCGACATGCTCGAGGCGCAGGCCTTCGCCTATCTCGCGGTGCGCGTGCTGCGCGGCCTGCCCACCTCGGCGCCCTCGACCACCGGGTGCCGCGTGCCGGTCTGTGGCGGACGCGTCAGCCGGCCGTGAGGCGCGCCGCGCGCGCCCGCCGCGCCGCTCATTCCGCGAGGAGTGTCGGCCAGTTCCGGTCGCCGGCCTCGATGTGCCCGGCGATGTCGCGCTCCCAGCGCGCCAGCACCGCCGCGTTGTACGCGAGGTAGAGGCGGCCGTCGACGATCCGCCAGTGCGCCGGGTCGCCCTTGGCGGTGTAGCCGTTGGCCACCGCCCAGGCGCAGTGCCCGCCATATTGCGGGGCGTAGGCCTCGGGGTCGGCGGCGAAGCGCGCCGCGTTCCCGGCGTTCGCGAAGAGCCAGCGCGCGCCGCGGTGCTCGACCGCATGCGCCCGCCGCCCCCCGACCGCGCGCCCTTCGGTGACATACGCGACCACGTCGTGGCCGCCGGCGGCGAGATCGCTCAGAAGGCCGGTGTAGACCCGGTCGATGTCGGCGCGCGCGGCGGCGGGCAGCGCGGCCGCGCCGAGGAGCGTGAGCGCGAGGCGCCGGCGGGTGATCGGGCGGGGGACGGGCATGGCGTGGACTCCGCTGTCCTCGAACTGCCCGGATGGTATCACGGCCTCGCCCGGCGTCGTTCCGGAGCGCGCTCACACCCGATCAACGCCGCGGCACCCGGCGCCCGGCCCCGCTCGCGGGACCGTGCGCCTCAGCTCCCCTCGAACTTGAACGACACCTTGAGCTTGCAGCGATAGCCCTCGACCGAACCGTCCTTGCCGAGAACGAGGTCCTGCTCGACCACCTCGGCGATGCGCAGGTCGCGGAGCGTCTGGCCGGCCCGCTCGACCGCGGCCTTGGCCGCCTTCTCCCAGGACTCCGGGCTCGAGCCCACGAGTTCGATGATCTTGTAGACGCTCTCGGCCATCGTTGCCTCCCGTTCGTGTGGTTGTCCGGAAAGCGTAACACGACCGTCACCGCGGCGACATGGAGCTATCGTCCGCCCTCGCGGAGGCGGGCGTGAACGTAGCCCTTGACGATGTCCACCATCTCCTCGAGCCCGGTCTCGAACAGGTGGTTGGCCTCGGGCACGGTGGCGTGGGTGATCTGGATCCCCTTCTGCGCCTGCAGCTTGGCCACCAGCGAGGCGACGTCGGCCATCGGCACGATCCGGTCCGCCTCGCCGTTGAGGATCAGCCCCGAGGACGGGCAGGGCGCGAGGAACGAGAAGTCGTACATGTTGGCGGGCGGGGCCACCGAGACGAAGCCCGAGATCTCCGGCCGGCGCATCAGCAGCTGCATGCCGATCCACGCGCCGAAGGAGAAGCCGGCCACCCAGCAGCCCTGCGCGTTGGGATTGTGGAGCTGCATGTAGTCGAGCGCGGCGGCGGCGTCGGAGAGCTCGCCCTGGCCCTGGTCGAACACGCCCTGGCTGCGCCCGACGCCGCGGAAGTTGAAGCGCATCACGGTGAAGCCGAGATCCCGGAACGCGTAGTGCAGCGCGTAGGTCACCCGGTTGTTCATGTTGCCGCCGTATTGCGGGTGCGGGTGCAGGACGAGCGCGATGGGCGCCTCGCGCGAGGCCACGGGGTGGTAGCGCCCCTCGAGCCGCCCGTCCGGCCCCGGAAAGATCACCTCAGGCATCGGTCCTCCCATCGGCGACGGGCAGGCGCGCCGGCCCGGAAAGCTTGACTTGCCCGGTCGGGATTCTTAGAATCGTTCCAAGAATTTGGGAGCCGGCGTCACTGCTCCGGGCGCGGACTTAAGGGTTCCCTCTGTCAAGGTCAACGACGTCGCGGGCGCGGCGCCGTCGCCGGGGAGGGCGGAATGAAGCTCAGCACCAAGGGCCGCTACGCGGTCACCGCCCTCGCCGACATCGCGCTGCACGGCGCCGAGGGGCCGGTGGCGCTCGGCGAGATCTCCGAGCGGCAGGATCTTTCCCTCGCCTATCTCGAGCAGCTCTTCGTCCGCCTCCGCCGCGCCGGTCTCGTGCAGTCGGTGCGCGGACCCGGCGGCGGCTACCGCCTCGCCCGCGAGGCCGCCGAGATCCGCGTCGCCGAGGTGATGAGCGCGGTCGACGAGCGGCTCAACGCCATGGGATGCAACGGGAAATACGAGGAGGGCATGGGCTGCGGCAAGTCGCGCGAGGCCTGCCTCACCCATGCGCTCTGGGAGCAGCTCTCGGCGCATGTCCACGTGTTCCTCTCGCGGGTGTCGATCCAGGACGTGGTCGCCGAGCGCATGAGCCCCTGCCCCGCCGTGCCGGATTTCAGCGCCTTCATCGAGGAGGACGCGCAGGAGGCGGCGCGCGCATGACCCGGCCTCACCTCCGGCCCTCACCCGGTGTTCCGGCATGTGAGGGCGTGGCGTCGGAAGTCCCCCGGGCGCGAGGTCCGCGGGCGGGTGACGCCCGAACCTGTCGGAAGGCGCCCCGATGACCGGCCTCGACGGACGCCGGGTCTATCTCGACTGGAACGCCACCGCCCCCCTCAGGCCCGAGGCGCGGGCGGCGATGGTCGAGGCGATGGACGCGGTCGGCAACCCGTCCTCGGTCCATGCCGAGGGCCGGGCGGCGCGCGCCCTCGTCGAGCGCGCCCGCGCCCGGGTCGCCCGCCTCGTCGGCTGCGATCCGTCCGAGATCGTGTTCACCGCCGGCGCCACGGAGGCCGCCGCTCTCGCCGTCGCCCAGAAGGATCGCCATGGCGGCGTCTTCCTGGCGCTGCCGACCGAGCATGACTGCCTCCACGTCTGGTCCGAGCGCGCGCTGCCCTCGGTCATCGGGCGCAGCGGCCGGTCGGATCCCGACGGGGCCGGCGCGATTCTCACGGAGATCACGGGGCTCCGGACCGACCGCGCAGAGGCGCCGGGCGCGCGCGAAGGCGGGCTTCTCGCGGTCTCGGCCGCGAGCGGGGAGACCGGGATCCGCGTCGGGTCGGCCGAGGGGGAGCCTTCCGGCTGCCACACGCTCTTCGGCACGGTGCGGGTCGCCACGGTCAACGACGTGACCCAGCTCGCCGGGCGGGTGCCGCTCGACTTCGCCGGCGCCGAGCGGCCCGCCACGTACGCGCTTCTCTCGGCCCACAAGCTCGGCGGGCCGGCGGGTGTCGGCTGCCTCCTCAACTTCTCGAAGGGCAGCCTGATCCCGCACGCCAGGGGCGGGGGGCAGGAGATGGGGCGGCGCTCGGGAACCGAGAACGTCGTCGGGATCGCGGGGTTCGGGGCGGCGGCCGAGGCGGCGCTGCGCGACCTCGAGGCGGGCGTCTGGACGCGCGTCGAGAACCTTAGAAACATTCTAGAGGAGCGCCTTGCCTCGGTTGCGCCAGAGACCATCTTTTTTGGTCAGGAAACCGCGCGGCTGCCCAACACCAGCTGCTTCGCGGTGCCGGGATGGAAGGGCGAGACGCAGGTGATGCAGATGGATCTCGCCGGGTTCGCCGTGAGCGCGGGGGCGGCCTGCAGCTCCGGCAAGGTGCGCGAGAGCCGGGTGCTCCGCGCCATGGGACACGACGCGGAGACGGCCTCGTCGGCCATCCGGGTCAGCCTGGGGCCGACGACGACCGAGGCGGAGGCGATGGCCTTCGCCGAGGCGTGGGCGGCCGCCCACGGGAAACGCCGCGCGCGTGCGGCCTGAACAGCGTATGGAGGGTCCGATGACCGCGCTCGATGTCGAGGTGAAGGATGGGGTCGACCAGGAGACCGTCGACGCGGTCAAGTCGATCGGCAAGTACAAGCACGGCTGGGAGACCGAGGTCGAGACCGAGTTCGCGCCCAAGGGCCTGAACGAGGACATCGTCAAGCTGATCTCGGCGAAGAAGAACGAGCCCGAATGGATGCTCGAGTGGCGGCTCGAGGCGTATCGCCGGTGGCTCACGCAGCCGGAGCCGGACTGGGCGC
>CAZWDE010000158.1:0-7401 GCA_964632555.1 uncultured Limibaculum sp. | reverse complement strand
GCTCCTGCTGATCGGCGGGTTCTCGCCGCTGATGGCGCCGCAGGCGGTGCTCTCGACGCTCGACACCTTCATCCTGCTCGCGGTGCCGCTGTTCCTGCTGATGTCGAACGTGCTGCTCCGCGGCGGGGTGGGCGCCGACCTCTTCGCCGCCGCCCAGGCCTGGGTCGGGCACTGGCCGGGCGGGCTGGCGGTGGCGACCATCCTCTCCTGCGGGATCTTCGCGGCGATCTCGGGCTCCTCGGTCGCGACCGCCGCCACCATCGGCACCGTCGCGATCCCCGAGATGATCCAGCGCGGCTACCGGCCCTCCTTCGTCTACGGGCTGCTGGCCGCCGGCGGCACGCTCGGCATCCTGATCCCGCCCTCGATCCCGATGATCGTCTACGGCTTCGTCACCGAGGAGTCGGTGATCGCGCTCTTCCTCGCCGGCATCGGGCCGGGGCTCGCGCTGCTGGCGCTCTTCATCGCCTTCGCCGTGGTGCACGCCGCGGTCGGCGCCGAGGCCCGCAGCGCGCCCGCGAGCTGGGCCGAGCGGCGCCGCGCCACCGTGCGCGCGCTGCCCTCGCTGGCCCTCGCCGCCATCGTGATCGGCGTGATCTATTCCGGCATCGCCACGCCGACCGAGGCCGCGGCCATCGGCTTCGCCGCCGCGCTCCTCATCACGGGCGTCGTCCTGCGCACGCTCTCGTTCGCGGGCCTGCGCGCGGCGATCTTCGAGAGCATGGTGACGACCACCGCCATCCTGCTGATCGTGGCCGGCGCCAAGGTCTTCGGCAAGGCGATCACGCTCTACCGCATCCCGCAGGAGATCTCGGCCGCGATCTCGGCCGCCATCGACACGCCGCTCGCCTTCGTGGCGCTCGTCGGCCTCGTGCTGCTCGCCATGGGGCTCGTGTTCGAGGCGCTCTCGATGGTGCTGATCATGACGCCGGTGCTGCTGCCGACGGCGATGGCGCTCGGGCTCGACCCGATCTGGTTCGGCGTCTTTATGGTGATCATGGTCGAATGCGCGCTGATCACCCCGCCCGTCGGGCTCAATCTCTACGTGATCCAGGCGGTGGCGCGGACGAGCCTCGGCGCCGTCGCGGCCGGCGTCTGGCCGTTCCTCGCGCTGATGATCCTGACCGCGGCGCTCCTCTACGCCCTCCCCGATCTCGCGCTCTACATCCCCTTCAAGCTCTGACAGCGAGGCCCGATGACCCCCGCCAACCGCCTGCGCATCCTGCTCGACGAGCCGCGGCTCCACGTCATGCCCTGCGCCTTCGACGCGCTCTCGGCCAAGCTGATCGAGCAGGAGGGCTTCCGCCTCACCTTCATGTCGGGCTTCGCCGCCTCGGCCTCGCGCATCGGCGAGCCGGATCTCGGGCTGATGTCCTACGGCGAGGTGGTGGACCAGGCGCGCAACATCGCGGGCGCGATCTCGATCCCGCTGATCGGCGACGGCGACACGGGCTACGGCAACGCGATGAACGTGCGCCGCACGGTCGAGGGCTTCGCCCGCGCCGGCTGCGCCGCGGTGATGATCGAGGACCAGCTGGCGCCCAAGCGCTGCGGCCACACGCCCGGCAAGGCCGTCGTCGGCCGCGAGGAGGCGGCGGACCGCATCCGCGCCGCGGTCGACGCGCGCGAGGCGGGCCACGACATCCTGATCCTCGCCCGCACCGACGCGCGCCACGAGCACGGGCTCGCCGAGGCGATCGCCCGGGCCGAGCGCTTCGCCGAGCTCGGCGCCGACATCCTCTTCGTCGAGGCGCCGCAGACCGAGGACGAGATGCGCGCGATCTGCGCCGAGCTGCCGGGGCCCAAGATGGCCAACATCGTCGAGGGCGGCGCCACGCCCGACCTCTCGCCCGAGCGGCTCGAGGCGATCGGCTACCGCATCGCCGCCTACCCGCTCACGCTGATGGCCGCCGCCATGCGCGCGATGGTCGAGACGCTGGGCGCGCTCCGCGAGGGGGCGCCGCGCGAGCGCCACCTGATGGGCTTTGCCGAGCTCCGCCGGCGGATCGGCTTCGACGCCTACTACGAGACCTCCGAGGCCTACGCCTCGGCGCGCCGATGACGCTGCGCCTGATCCTGCTCGGCGCCGCGGCGGGCGGCGGCCTGCCGCAGTGGAACTGCGGCTGCGCCAACTGCCGGGCCGCGCGCGCCGGCGAGATCCCGGCCGCCACGCAGTCCTCCCTCGCCGCGAGCGCCGACGGCGAGACATGGGCGCTCCTCAACGCCTCGCCCGACATCGGCCGCCAGCTCCTCGCGACGCCCGAGCTGCACCCCACCGGGCCGCGCGCGGTGCCGCTCCGCTCGGTCCTGCTCACCAACGGCGACATCGACCATGTGGCGGGCCTCCTCACCCTCCGCGAGGGCCAGCCCTTCGAGCTCGTCGCCACCGCCGGCATCCACGCCGTGATCGCCGCCAACCCGATCTTCGCGGCGCTCGACCCGGCGCTCGTGCCGCGCCGCCGCGTCGCGCTCGAGGAGACGGTCGCGCTCGCGCCGGGGCTCGAGGCGACGCTCTTCGCGGTGCCGGGCAAGGTGCCGCTCTATCTCGAGGAGGGCGAGGACGTCGCCACCGATCTCGAGGGCGAGCAGACGATCGGCGTGGAGCTCCGCGCCGGCGGGCGCCGCGCGCTCTACGTTCCCGGCTGCGCGGCGGTCACCCCCGCCATCCGCGAGCGCGCGTCGGGCGCCGACGCGCTCCTGTTCGACGGCACGCTCCGGACCGACGACGAGATGATCCGGGCCGGCCTCGGGCGGAAGACCGGGCGGCGCATGGGCCATGTGTCGATGTCCGGCCCCGGGGGAGCGGTCGCCGCCTTTGCCGATCTTCCGATCGGTCGGCGCGTTTTCGTCCACATCAACAACTCGAATCCCGTGTGGCGACCGGGTCCCGAGCGGGCGGAGGCCGAGGCGGCCGGCTGGGAGATCGGCGCCGATGGCCTGCGCATCGGTCTCTGACCCGCTCAGCGCGGCGCGACCTCGAAGCTGACGGGCACGATCGCCTCGCGGCCGGCCGCGTCGCGGAGGGTGGCGGTGAACCGCGCGAGGCCCGAGAAGCCGGGATCCGTCTCGAAGAAGACGTTGTCGCCCTGCCCCGGCAGGCCGGTCCGGGCCCGCCCGCCGACCTCCCCGGACACCTCGACGATCCTGAGCGGCCTGTCGGCGCGCACGCCGGCGACGATGGCCTCCGCCACGATCCCGAAGGTGTCCCCGGAGCGCGGGACGGGCGCGAGATGCACGGGCCTCGCCTCGATCGCCGGCTCGAGGCGGATGCCGAACAGAAGCGCGCGCTGGCCCTGACCGATCGAGAGGTCGGGCGCGATCTCCTCCTCGACCGATCGGAAGATCAGCTGGTCGACCGCGTCGCGCCGCGCCGTGGGGATGTCCGACAGGTCGAGCCGGCCGGGCCCGTCGATCCGGCCGAGCGCGGTCGGCCCGTCCTCCCGGTCGCGGATCAGCACCTCGAGGCCAGCTGTCCGGCCGCCCGCGAGCGGCTGGACCGCCGCCTCGAGCGCGAGCGCCGCGGCCGCCGACCAGTCCTGCCCGCCGAGATCGATCGTCAGGTCGGCCCGTCCGGCCCCGGCCCCGTCCGACACCACGTCCCAGAACACGATGCTGTCCGGCTGGTCGAGCCAGGCGCGCTCCGGCGGCGAGGCGCGCAGCCCCTCCGCCGCGAGCGAGAGCCGGGGGTCCGGCGCCTCGAAATCCGCCACGACGGGCGCCGCGCCGCCGGGCAGGCCGGTCTCGATCCGCACGCCCGCCACGAAGCGGCGCTCGGCGGCCGCCGCGAGCGCGGTGTTGGGGCGGAAGCGCGGGTCGGTTTCCTCGGCCTCGGCGACCAGCCGCACCACCAGCCGCGTGCCCTCGCGCGCGAAGGCCGTCCGCTCCGCCGCAGCGAGCGCGGCCCGGTCGGCCACCTCGACCGCGCCGGCGATCGCGGCGCCGCCGGGAAGGTTGGGCACCTCGACGGTCAGCGCGTCGCCGGGACGGGCGAAGCGCAGGCTGAGCGTGACGGCGGCCGGCAGGCGATCGTATTCCAACCGATAGGTCAGCCCGGGATCGATCGGCAGGCTGGCCTGGTGATAGGTATCGAAGGTTCCCCCGATCGCGACCCGCTCGCCGTCGGACCGCGCGAGCGTCAGGACATCGGCCGCGCCCGGGGCCACGCTGGTGTCGGCCCGCAGCAGCGCCACCGCGCCCTCCGGCGCGAGCCACGCGCCCCACGCCTCGCGCCGGACCGCGCCCTCCGGCGCATTGACCGCGCTCTCGGCGCCGTCGGGCTGGCGCACGATCGGCAGCAGCGTCGCGCCCGTCCGCCCGGTGAGGCTGCCGTCGAGATCGAGAAGGCCCGACGCCCAGAGATGCGCGTCCCACGCCTGCGGGGCGAAATCGACCCGCCCGCGCGGCGTCACCGCCTCGAAGCTGAGGCCGGAGGCGAAATGGGCCGGCGACTTCTGGGCCGCCCCGTTGCTCTGGAACGCCGCGTCGCGGGGCCCGAACCGCGCGAAATGCGTGTCGACCACGCCCGACGGCCCGTCGTAGATCGAATGCCCGCGAAAGTATCGCCCGAAATAGGGCTCCGGCAGAGACCGGCCCTGCGCCCGTTCCTCCGCCGTCTCCGGCATGCCGGTGTTGGCCGACCGGCCGACGATCAGGCTGTCGTAAAGCGTCTGGTTGTAGGAGAAGAAGGTGGCGCGGGCGTTGTCGGCGGAAGCCACGTCGTAGAAGTCCATCGCCGTGGCGCGCACCCAGATCGCGCGGTCGGACGACTTGTAGGAGGTGAAATCGCGCACCACCGGCACGCCGGCGGGCCGGTACTCGCTGTCCACGAAGGCGCCGGTCTCGGGATCGGCATGCCCGTCGAAGGCGAGATTGGCGAAGGCGTTGGAGTGCGCGACATTGCCTTCGAACCGGCCGAGCGGCGCGCGGGACGGATCGATCTCCCGATAGATCGGAAGCTCGGCCGAGAGCCCCGCCACCGACGGGCCGGCGGCGAACCAGAAGCCCGAATGCTCCGAGCCGCCCGCGACATTGCCGAGGAACACGTTGTCCGGATTGGCGATCCAGAAGGTCGAGACATGCGACGCGTCGGTCGGCACCACGGCCGTCCCGGCCGGCGCCGCGCGCGTGAGGAAACCGAGGTTGCGCTCGAAGCGGTTGCCGGTCTCGGAGCCGTCCTCGAGGAAATAGGCGTGGCCGACCACGTCGAAGGCCACGGTGTCCTCGATCCGCGCGTTCTGCGTGCCGTGCACCGTGACCGCGCGGTTGAAGCTGTGGTGGATCGCGCTGTCGGTGACGTAGTGCCCGCTCGCGTCGCCCACCATGTGCCAGTGCACCGGATAGCGCCCGATCCGCCCGGCCTGCCCCATCTCGGCGAGCTCGACGCCGGAGAGGCGGAGCTCGGCGCCCGCCATCACCATCAGGTGCCCGCCGAACCCGTCGAGCGCCGCGTCGGCGTCGCCCCGGATGGTGACGTTGCGGCTGAGGAGCGCGACCTCGGCGCGCGTGTCGAGCACCCGCCCGCCCGCGAAGCTCTGCAGCTCGCCGAAATGGCGGTGGGCGAGCGGTCGGTCGAGCATCACGGTCCGCCCGTCGGCGGACACGCCCGTGATCCACGCTGTCTCGGCCTGGTCGGCCTCGAAATCGGTCGAGGCGACGGCGACCCGGTCGCCGACCTCCCAACCGGTCGGTCGGTCGAGCCGGAGCCGCGTGGCGCCGGGCTCGGCCGTGGCGGCGAGGCGGACCCAGTCCTCCTTGGCCGCCGCGGCGGCGTGGATCTCGATGCGCGACCCCGCGCCCATCGCCATCAGGACCGCGCCCTGATCGTCCGGTAGATCGGCTCGCTCGGCGCGGTGGCCGGTGCCGCCGGCGACCGGGCCGCGCGCCTCGGCCGCCAGCGTGCGGTGCACGGCCTCCCAATCGATCGGTCGGTCGGGCTCGCCGGTGAGCGTGAGGGTGAAGTCGCTCGCGTGCGGACGTGCCGGCTCGCCGATCCGGAACGCCCCGCCCGTCATCGCGATCACCCATTCGGCCGTGAGCGCGAGATCGACCCCGTCCGCGACCGTGAGCTCGCCGTGGATCATCACGCCGCGCACCGTGGCGTCGGTGTCGAGCCGGATCCGGCGGCCCGCGTCGACGAGGACCACGTCGTCGGGGCCGGGCAGCCGCCCGCCCCAGGTCGCGGGGTCGGACCACGGCTCGGGCGGCGGCGCATCGGCGGGATGCCCGGCAGGGGCGGGCGCGGCGCCGAGGAGGCCCGGACCGAGCGCCAGATAGCCGACCGTCTCGGCCGCGTGCCGGACCTCGGCATCGGCCGAGCGCTCCTCGGCCACGGCCACGCGCGCCCCGGCGGCCGATCGCTCGATCCGGAGCGACGCCGGATCGGGGCCGGCGGTCGTCTGCAGCGCCGCCACGAGCACCTCCCCCGGCGCCTCGGGCACGAGCGCGGCCGGTGCGTGCGTGACGCCATCGAGGCGCCCGGCCGCGATCCCGGCCCCCGCGCCGGGCTCCACGGCGATCCAGCCGAGCGTGGCCGCCACGGCGCCGGGCTCGGCCTCCTGCTGCTGCAAGGAGACGCGGAAGCCCGCGGGCGAGACTGCGTCGAGGCGCGCGACGGTGGCGGTGTCGGTCTCCGAATTGGGCTGCGCGAGCACCACCGGCGCCGCCGCGAAGCCGGGCGCGAGGCCGATCTCGGCGAATCGCAGGCCGCCCGGCGTGGCCAGCGTGGTCGCGCCGGCCTCGATCGTGCGGCCGTCGGGCAGGCGGTGCCGGCCCTCGGTCACGGCGATCCAGCTCACGGTCTCGGCGCCGTGGCGCCCGTCGAGGTGGTCCCACTCGTCGATGCGGATCTCGAAGCCGGTCTCGGTGACGCCGCGGATGTCGAGCGTGAACGGGTCCGGGCCCGCCTGGTCCGACGCGCTCGCCACGACGACCGGGTCGGGGATCGGGCGCGCGAAGCGCACCTCGGTCCAGTCGTCCGCCTCGGGCTGGGCCACCGTGACGACCCCTGCCTCGCCGATCCAGTCCTCGAGCATCGCCCCGTTTCCGTCCCGGCGCGGGACGGCCGGCGGCGCCGGCGTCCCGCGGGGGAGCGGGCACCGGTGCCCGGCCTGCCGCCCCCCAATCGCTAACCAATCGTTAGCGGGGGAGAGCAAGGGGCGTGCCAGTGGCGGGGGCGCGGCGAAGCCGGCCAGCGGCGGCGCATGGGCGCGCCGGGCGGGGCGTCTCGGCGGGTGCGGGGGCTGGCGCCGGCGGGCTCACCCGGCCGGGCCGGCGGGGCTCGCGTGGATGGTGATCACGCCGTCGGGGAGCTCGGCGAGCGCGTCGGCGGGCGCGGCGCACGCAGGCTCCGCCGCGCCGCGGGACATCGGCGCGGCCGGGGCGAGGGGGCGCGCCGACAGCGCC